>PFOG01000085.1 GCA_002792395.1 Candidatus Portnoybacteria bacterium CG_4_10_14_0_2_um_filter_44_20
AAATTAGGAGCTCTTGACGGGTTTTATCGGTATATTTATAATACTATGACCAAAAATAGACTGTCAACACAAAAGAAAACGCCTTGGATAAGCTATTTCTCAAAAGTTATCCACAACTTTTTATACGAACAAAACCCCTCCTTCGTCCGCCGATTGGCGGACTGCGGAAGGATAAAGCGGAAGGGCGGGCACTCCTACGCTCTGCGAGCTTCGGAAGGGCGGGGGGATATTCCGTTGGCCGCTATGTGCTCCCTGATCGTTTCCATAAATATTCTTCCGTACCTTTCCAGCTTGACCGCCCCGACTCCATTGATACGCAGAAAACTTGCCCGGGTTTGGGGAAGGCGGCGGGCCATTTCTTTAAGCGAAACGTCGCCGAAGACCACGAATGGGGGCACTCCTCTTTCGTCGGCCAGGCGTTTCCGAAGCGCGCGCAGGCGTTCGAAAAGATCACTGCCGTATTCCGCCGAAACCGTTTCTTTCCCAGGTTCCGCTTCCTCTTCGGTCTCTTCAGTCCCTTCCAACGGGCCAAGGCAGACATCACAGCCGCCGCATGACTCCCCTCTCTGCCATTCGCTGAAATACCCGAGCAGATACTCCCGGCGGCAGGTTTCCAATTCCGCGTAGTCTATGACCTGCTGGAGCTTTTCCTCCGCGTTATCCCGTTCCTTGTCGTCCCGGATGCCGCGGATGAAGTATTTGTGTTTGGCCGCGTCGCCCAAAGAAAAGAAAAGGACGCAGTCGCTCGGAAGGCCGTCGCGTCCGGCGCGCCCGGTTTCCTGGTAGTATCCCTCTATCGACTTAGGTATGCTGTGGTGGATGATCAGGCGGATATCCGGTTTGTCGATCCCCATTCCGAAGGCGATAGTCGCCACAATGATCTGGACCTCGTCATGAGTGAATTTTTCCTGCGTTTCTTTTCTTATTTTGCCCGCCAACCCGGCATGATACGGACGGGAATTGAAACCCCGGCGCCGCAGGTCCCTGGAAAGCGTTTCCGTTTCCCGGCGGGAAAAACAATAAATTATCGCCGGGCGGTTCGCGTGTTTTCGAAGCAGAGCCAGCAGGCTGTTGAAAGCTTTTTTCTTGGGCAAAACGGCATAGGTCAGGTTCGGGCGGTCAAAACTGGAAATGAAAACGCGCGCGTTTTTTAAGTTGAGCTGGTCGATTATATCCTCGCGCACTCGCTCGGTGGCCGTCGCCGTCAGGGCGACTACCGGAACGCCGGGAAAGGATTTTCGGAGCATTATAAGATTGCGGTAATCCGGACGGAAATCATGACCCCACTCCGAGATGCAGTGCGCCTCGTCGATCGCGATCAGGCTTAGTTTGATGGTCTTCAAAAAATCCTGAAACGAAAAAAGCGCCAGCCGTTCCGGCGCCAGATATAAGATCTTCACCTTGCCGCTTTGCGCCGCTTGCCGGATGTCCTCTATTTCCGCCGGCGAAAGCGAACTGTTGATGAACTCTGCCGCGATCCCGTTCGCCTTCAGCGCGTCGACTTGGTCTTTCATCAGGGCAATAAGCGGCGAAACGACCAAGGTGATCCCGGGGAACTTCAGAGCTGGCAGCTGGTAGCAAAGCGACTTTCCCCCACCGGTCGGCATCAGGACAAAAGCGTCTTTTTTTTCGAGGATATGCGAAATAATCTCCCCCTGCATCGGCCGGAATTCGTCATAACCGAAATATTTTTTAAGAATCTCAAGCATAAGACTAATGCGAACGATATGGATAATATAACTCCTACTGAGATATCTCAAATAGGAGTTGTGGTGGAAAATTGGGGTTTATGGATTAGTCCGCGCGCCGGTGCAGCGCCAGTTTATCTCCGCCGTTCCGGTTTCTTCAAAAACCACGCAGGCCGGATGGCAGCCCGATGGCGTCGTATTCAGATTGGCATCAAACCACCAGGTTTTGGAATTTTCGTTATGCATGCCCGCATCGGCGGCCAGCGACTCCCCCTCCTTAAGGCATACTCTTTCCGCTATTGCCCGCGCCTCGGCTTCGGTTGTGGCCGGCTCGGTTTTGCTGCCTTCGTCAGCCGGCGCAACCTCCGCCAGATTGAAAGAGAAAAAATAGGAGCAGATACCGCCGGCAATAATAACCAGGACCAAAACAATAAGAAACGTTTGCATGTTTTTATTTATATTCTTTAGCTTATCTTTTTAAGTTATTGAGCTAATTCTACCACCCGGACCGAAAAACCTCAATTCCAACAAAACGGCTCAAGGGGAATTCCCGTTGAGCCGTTGAATTTTTGGGGTGTTGATCCTCTTTCCCGACTCCCCTTTTCTATTCCCTGGCTAGCCAGAGGTGGCGGTAGCCGAAGTTGAGCAGACTGCCGAAGGCGGCCAAGAAGATGATAAAGTCTATCAGCCAGCCGACAACCGGAATCAAACCAAGGAGAAAAACAACAAGAACACCCAGCGAAACCGCTTTCCAGTCGATGGTATAGCCGGACTGTTTGTAGAGATACTTGGAAAGCCAGCCGCCGACAAGGATGCCAGAGAAGATTCCCGCCGTGATAAGCGCGGCCGCGTAGCAGAGAGCGGTGATAAGCCCGAAGAATGAAGCGATGACGGTCATAAAAGAACCGATGATCGCCGCCGGAGTAACTACCAAAAAGATGAACCCGCGAATCGCTTCCCGGCCGAAATTGGCGACAGTTTCTTTGACAAAAGTTTCCGTCCATTTCCTGAACAGCCAGCAGACGGCCAGCGCCGACAGGATCATAACGATTAATTTACCCAGGAAGAAAATGGTAAAAATACCCCAGAGGATTCCTTTTTCGGCGCCTTTGCGGCCGGCTTCAAGCAGCTGATATTCCGGCTTCTGAAACAATTGGGCGCCGCTCTCGATCGTGGCCGGCTTAGGAGATTTATAGGTCAACTTGCCTCCAATGACCGCGTTACTGCCGATGACCAATTCTTTTGCCGCGGTTATCTCAATGTCCTGCGCCGCCCGCCCGTTGAAAACAACCTTTTCACCTTTGATCTTTGCCGGACCGTAAATGTCGCCTTCAATGTCGATAGTTTTGCCGGCCAGCCGGACCGCACCGGCCAGATTGGCATTCTTGCTTATGTTAATTTCGTTGCCGGCCGCCAGCGTCTCACCGCCAACAGTACCGCCAACATTGATTAACGTACCAACGATTCGCAGGTCATCGCCGACCTCGCCCATAACATTTAAATTATTACCGGCCGCCGTAACATCATTGCTTACTTTGCCGAAAATATTAACGGCTTGCCCGACAACCATTACATCCCCGCCAACCGTGCCGTTGACAACAATATTAGAACCGGCGGCGTAGAGATTTTCGCCGAGAAATTTGCCCTGGTCCAAAACATACTGCGAACCGGCCTTAAATTGCGCGGCTGAAACCGGCAGGACGAAAAAAGACAGAACGATAACGGACGAAAAGAACGAAAAGAAAACTTTTGTTTTGTTCATTGTTTTGTTGGTTGCTCGGCAACCGGCTTAATTTATACTTCAATTATACCAGACTACCCTATGGCCGTCTAGACTGACTGAATTCCCCACCGAGACGGCTCAGTAGCCCCCGCGTCTTATGAGCCGCCGGGAAACCACCCAACGGCTCAATGATAAATTTCGGTAAGCCGTTTAATTTTTTTCGAATTTGTCGACCTCCCCCGGAGAATAACCCTTCGGCTAGCTTAGGTAAAAAAACGGGAAAATAATCATTCTAAGAATTTTAATTAAATAAAAAAGCCCGGATTATCTTCCGGGCCTGACGAATTGCGCCTGCTGATTATTTACGAATAATTCGGAGAAACCGACGGACCTCCTTTCTGTCGAGTTCTTTTTCGGGCTCCGACAATTCAGCGTACCGCGTTTCTATTTGCCGCTGCCATCGCCTAACCCTATCCGCCGGTATTGCGCACGAACCGTCCGGATTTAATGTGCTCAGAGAAAATAAATAATCCATCCAGCGGCTCCAACTTTCATGCTGTTCATCGGCAAGCCGCTCCAGAATGGTCGGCCTTTCGTCTACAACTTCCACCTCTTCCGAATACATAAAGCCCCATTTCCCGGGATGCCCCATCGGAGCAAGGTCAACATCGTAACCGCCTTCCCGCGCGCAAATTACATCAAACACCGCGCCACCATGCTTTTTTAAAAAATCAGCGGCTTTAGAGGGGTGTTGCCTTACCAGCTTAACCTTCATTATCGCACCCTCTCTTTTACCGTTTTTTTGGTATAGGGAATTTCTCCGTCATAGATGGCGCGCAGAACCGCGTAGACCACTGACTCCAGATGGCAGTTATACATCGTCCTACCCTTGCCCAGTGCCGCCAATTGGTTGAAATAAAATAGGGCTTCGTCCTCCATTACTTTGCGCAACGCCTTGGAAAAGATTTTGTAGACTTCTTCGTAGTCCGCCTTTTCCGGGATCTGATCGAGATTGCCCATCTGGTTTAGGATACACAAGACAGCGGCCTTCTCTTTGAAAAGATGGTCGTGGGAAAGCTTCAGCCCGAAATGGAAACTTTTCACAACTTCGGCGTCAATAATTTTTAAAATAGCTATTATCTGGTCGCCGCACAAATACTGATAGGTAGCCAACCAGAGCAACTCGGCGTCTTTCTTTTTGCTGACTTGCAGAAGATAAATTTTGGCCAGTATTTCTTTCAGCATTTCTCCTCCGCAACCGGATGGCAATACCAGAATTAAAAAGAGCATAACAAAAAAACGCTATTATGCCAATTTGAACCTATCGGCCTTTTGGTAAACGAAAGCGGCGGAAAAATAATCCGCCGCCGCGAAACTGTAAACCAAGTCATCAGTCCGCCCACCAGGATTTGAACCTGGGACCCTCTGCTTAAAAGGCAGGTGCTCTACCGGGCTGAGCTATGGGCGGTCAATCGTTAACATTATATATGATATATATTAAACGCTTGTCTGGCAAGAGAATTTGTTATACAATCCCTAGAGACTGCGAACCAAAAACATACTCAGCAGGAATATTTAATATGAACAAGTTCTTTTCGCCTGCGGGCTCAAATATGAACAAGTTCTTTTCGCCTGCGGGCTCAAATA
>PFOG01000163.1 GCA_002792395.1 Candidatus Portnoybacteria bacterium CG_4_10_14_0_2_um_filter_44_20
CGTTGAGCCGTCTCAGTCGGTCGTCTTCGCTTGTTTGTGTTCCCTCGCCGCTTCGCTTCCTCGGGATGATGAATTTGTAACCAAGCTACGCTTGGACAAATTCTATCAGCTGCGGGACTTGGATTCGAACCAAGATGACGACTTTCAGAGAGTCGCATCCTACCATTAGATGATCCCGCAAAAAAAATTAATACCTTCTGAATTTTAACATTTTTTGCGCTGCGTAAACCTCTTCTTTTTTTGAAATTTGAATTTGATGTTTGCTTCTGTGGGGATGAAATCCCAAGGTTTTCATACCGTCATAAACAATATTAAGCAAAGAATTGTTTGTATTTTTAAATAAAAACTTATATGTACCCGTGGGCTTATGTGTACAAAAGCTTCCTTCCGCCTCATATAAACCCCGCAAATAACCCTTTAGATAATTTTTATTTCTCGATATCCATTTAGGCGTTCGAAAATTCAATCCCTTGCGATTACCCGTCTGTATTCCTATTCTTTTGCTTATAAGCTTTTCGTATATGCTTATTCTGACGCAATTGCTGTTCTTGGATTTCATGCATAACGGCTGTTTGCCAAAAATAGTTTTTATTAACATCTTATATCTTTTTATAAATCCGGAGTTTTGCGAATTGGAAGAAACTATCAGCCTCTCCGTTCTTGGAAAAGCCTGGATGTGGCCATCCCCCAAAACAACTCCGATTAATTCAGCCAGTCGCTCATCTTTTTTAAAATTTGAATATGCTTTTTTATTTTTAAGTTGCCACTGATAAAAATTACTCCTGGCCATAGAGGCCATAGTTTGAGATGTTTTCATCATACCCGGGTGCGTAAATTTCGTAAATCCTTTATTCCACGGTTTTCCCTTTTGTTTCATATTCATGTAAATATTTTAGCATTTTTCAAAGAAACAATCAACAATTTTTCCTACCATTAGACGCCCCTCGCCTCTCCGGCGCCCCACCGATGCGGTAGGACGATCCCGCAAAAAAATTAACTGCTCTTTCTGTATTTTTTAAGAGCGCTTTTTCAAAGAAAAAGCGCGGTCGAAGTTCTACCACTGTCCCCTTATCACTTATCTCTAGTTCCTGGTCCCTAGACTTTCAGATACTTCCTGATTGCCACCAAGCTGCCGACGCCGCCGAGCAGAATACCTGCGCCGGTCTGAAAAAATAACAAACTAAAGAAATTAACTTTAAACCAACCCAAAAGGTCCGAGCCGGGAACAAGTGAATTTATTTTGGGCGACAAAAAATAGAGAGAGATAAAAAGCAAGGTAGTGGTTGAAACGGCAGCAATAACGCCGTAGATTATGCCCTCAACCAGAAACGGACCCCGAATATACCAATTACTCGCCCCAACCAGACGCATAACCGAAACCTCATGGCGAAAATTATACATTGCCAACCGGATAGTATTGAAAGTAACCAAACCGGCGACAAGCGCCAAAATAATACTGATAATCAGCCCGCCCCGCGAAACTTTATTGGTAAAGCTGGATAAGCGGTCAATAAGAGGCTTTGTCTGCTGATAGTTTATCTTATCAACTATTTTTTGGTATTTATCCTGTCCCAGAAAATTAACAATCGCTTCGTATTGCGAAGCCTCTTGCGCCTCGACATTTAAAACCGGCAAGAGAGGATTGCCCAATTCCTGAAGGCTCTCCATTAAAACCGCGTTGTCTTGATGTTTTGCCTTAAAACTGGCCAGCGCCTCGTCGGCGGAAATATAATTAACGTCTTTTACCTCGTTTAAAAAAGTCAGGTCCGACCTGATTATCGAAACATCCTGTTCGCTGACGTCTTGTTTCAGATAAACCGAGATATCAACCTTGTTCTGAAGATTGACCAAAAGAGTTTTGCCGATCAAATTGACAAAAATCAAGCCAGTCATGAAAAAAATCGCCAAGACCATAACAGAAATAGTTGCCAGCGCCAACCAGCGATTTCGCAAAAAGTTATTCCAGCCGGATTTTAAAATGCGGCCGAAAGTAAGATAAAAGATAGACATAAATTTTTTGTTGTAGTTAAAAAATTTGACTTTTGCTTTTTGTTTTTCGGGCTTTATAAAACATATCGGCCGTTCTCTTCGTCCCTGATCACTTTGCCCCGGTTGATGGTTATCACTCGCCTGTTCAAATTATTGATAATTTCCCGGTCATGAGTGGCTAAAATAATTGTCGTGCCCAATTCGTTAATTTTCAAAAGCAAACGGACAACATCCCAAGTATTAAGCAAATCCAGATTACCGGTCGGTTCATCGGCCAAAATAACTTCCGGCCGGTGAATCAGCGCCCGCGCGATCGAAGCTCTTTGCTTTTCTCCGCCGGAAAGCTGATGAGGAAAATATTCTGTTTTGTCGGACAGACCGACCAACTCCAAAACTTGAGGAACATCCTGCTCGATCTCTTTTGTCGGCTTACCAACCATTTCCATGGCAAAGGCGATATTTTCATAAACAGTTTTATTGGAGAGTAATTTAAAATCCTGAAAGATCGTCCCGATGCGGCGCCTTAAATGTGGCATTTCGCTGGTCGAGAAAAGCGCGATATCCTGGCCATTGAAAAATATCTGACCATCGGTCGGTCGCTCTTCGCCAAGCAAAAGTTTTAAAAGCGTTGATTTGCCGGAACCGGAAGGCCCGGCAACGGACAAAAAATCTTTCGGGCGAACAGCTAAATCAACCTTGGTTAGCGCCGCGCACTCACCGTTGTTGGTCTGATAAATTTTGGAAACATTTTTAAATTCTATCACAGAATCGTGCACCACATAGCAGACGACGCGCAACAAGTCGATACCTTTCGCTCGCCCCGAATTCCGCGCGCCACTGCTTGTTGTATTTTTTTACTATATATTATTAAGACGCAACTCAGCCTCGACAAATTCATCCAGCTCGCCATCCAGAATTTTTTCCGGCTGCGAACTCTCGATGTTGGTTCTTAGATCTTTAACCATTTTATAAGGATGAAGAACATAAGACCTGATCTGATTCCCCCAGGCAACCGCTGTATGCGCCCCTTTCAATTTATTTTTCTCTTCCTCGGTTTTGGCCAGCTCATACTGATAGAGCTTGTTCATCAGCACCTTCATCGCCTTGGCCCTGTTTTCACCCTGCAAGCGCTCACTTTGGCAGGTTACCGTTAAACCGGTAGGAATGTGAGTGAGCCTGACGGCGCTTTCCGTTTTATTGACATATTGGCCGCCCGGACCGGAAGCGCGATAAGTATCAACCCGCAAATCGGAAGGATTAATTTTCCCTTCCTGCGCCTGTTCTATTTCCGGCAAAACCTCGACCAGCGCGAAAGAAGTATGCCTTAAATTATTGGCATTAAACGGCGACAGCCTGACTAACCGATGAACTCCTGATTCTTTCTTTAGATAGCCATAGGCATAACGGCCATTAACTTCGAAAACGGCCTGCTTGATCCCGGCCTCTTGCCCGACCGAAACTTCCAAAACTTTCGCCCGCCAGCCTTTTTTCTCCGCGTATCTTAGATACATCCGCAACAGCATTTCTGCCCAATCCTGAGCCTCGGTCCCGCCAGCGCCGGAATAAATAGTCAGATAAGCATTGCGCCGGTCATAACTGCCGGACAAAAAAATTTTCAATTCTTCTTTCTCAAACTTTCTTTTCAACGTTTGCCGCTTCTCTTCTGTCTCAACCAGCAACTCTTCGTCTTCTTCAGGCTTCAAAATCTTCACGATCTCAATCAGCTCAACCGTCTCCTTTTCCATGTTGTCCCAAAGTTCCACCTCTTCCTTAAAATCAGCCAACTCCTGTCCAATTTCCCTGGCCCTATCCTGGTTTTTCCAAAAATCTGGCTCAGCCGATAGAATCTCCAGCTCAATTATTTTATGTTTTTTACCGGCCAAGTCAAAGACAGTCCCTGGTTGCCAGGATCCTTTCGTGCAATTCTTTCAGCGATCTTTCCAAGCCGCCACAAGGCAATTCTTTTTGTTGTTGGTTCGAACGCGTCATAAAGTCTGTAACATATATTAGCACGTTTATTGAAAAAAATGAAGTGCTGATTTCACCCATTAAAAAAGAGGCGAGCCGCGGCCCGCCATTTCGTGATTTTTAGATGATTAGAATTAAATATCCTTTTTTTCTGATTCGCGTCGGACCCGCAATTCCCCCAACCGGACATAAAGCTTTTTCAACAACGCGGCAAGAAAGTAGCCAATGGCGTTATACTCGCATTCAGCCACGGTTATTGACGGTGCCATGCCAAATCTGCGCTCTTCCTCGGTCGGCTTTCTCAGCATTTCTTCCAACTCCGGAGTTTTCCGGCCATTCATCAGGCTAATCAAATTATTTAAGCCGATACCGCCATCAAGACGCTGCATGTCGTGAGGATAAAAGGGAACGCCCCGAGCTTCCGCCAACGCGGAAATTTCGTTGAAAACTTTTTCTCCATACTGAGCAAGACGACTGATATTTTCTTCAGATTCTCCAGATTGCGGCGCTTCCCGGATGTCGTCTAAAAAAAGAGAGGCCGTGAAGCCTAAAAACATCTTTTAATCCATCGTTCACGGACCCAATCAGCTCAAACAATCCAAAAACTTCCAACCCCGCCTCTTCTGTCTTCATTTCAACCCCCCTTGTCTAAAAGGCTCATCTTTTTGCTGTTAAAAGTATAGTTTGTGAAAAGAACAAAATCAAGCTTGAGCAAAAAACTACCTCGCAAATCAGACAAAGCAAAAATCCCGATAGAGCCACCTCCGAGGATTGCCCCTCGACTTCGCTCGGGGTAAAAACTCGGGACCTCCCCGCAGCATTGCGGGACGCTCTACTTCACCCTCCAAAATTTGCCAGAGCCAGCGGTCGGAATCGAACCGACGACCTGACGCTTACGAAGCGCCTGCTCTACCGACTGAGCTACGCTGGCAAATTTGGGAGGGCAAGCTGAGCTACATCGGCAACACTCTCCCATCTTATAAAATTTGCGTTCGAAAAGCAAATTTTGGAACATAAAATTTGCGTTCGAAAAGCAAATTTTGGAAC
>PFOG01000143.1 GCA_002792395.1 Candidatus Portnoybacteria bacterium CG_4_10_14_0_2_um_filter_44_20
ATACATGAAAATTATACTCCTAAAAGATGTTCAAAAATTAGGCCAAAAGAATGAGGCAAAAGACGTCGCCGATGGTTACGCCAGGAACTTTTTGTTTCCAAGAAAATTGGCTATCGCCGCCACCGAAAACGCCTTAAAAAAGCTGGAGCTTGAACGCGAACAACAAAAAGAATTAGCGGAAAAGGAATTAGAAACAGCTCAAGCAACAGTCGAAAAGCTGGAAGGAGCGGAGATCGAAATACGAGCTAAGGTAGATAAAAGCAAAAATCTTTACGCGGGAATCGGAGCGCAACAAATTATTAAGGCCTTAAATGATAAAAACTTTGACCTGAAAAATGGTCGGGTCAAGATAGAAGATCAAATTAAAGAACTCGGCGAGAAAGAAGTGGTTATTGAATTTCCACACGGACTGGAGGCAAAAATTCGGGTTACTATTGCGCCAGAGAAATAGTTCATCGGTGAGAAAATACCCCCGTAATACTGCGGGGAGAGATTCATAATATAATTCTATTATGGCGAAATACATTTTTGTTGTTGGCGGCGTTATGTCATCTATCGGAAAAGGTGTAGCGGCGGCTTCAATTGGTAATATTCTTCAGTCCAAGGGGTACCGTGTGGCGAATATAAAATGCGACATGTATGTCAACGTTGACGCAGGCACGATTCGTCCGGCAGAACACGGAGAAGTATTTGTGGGAGAAGATGGGATTGAAGCAGATCAGGATTTGGGTAATTATGAGCGGTTTACAAATAATGTATGTACCCGAGATAATTATATTACCACTGGACAAGTTTATCAGGAGGTAATTCGACGCGAACGAAATCTTGAATATGGCGGTGAAGATGTTGAGGTTGTGCCCGATATTCCGAATGAGATCATTCGAAGAATTAAACTTTGCCGAAAAAAAGACAATGCGGAAATCGTTGTGATAGAATTTGGCGGAACAGTAGGGGAATATCAGTTGTTATTATTTTTGGAAGCCGCTCGTATGATGAAATCTGCGAATCCCGCAGATGTTTTTTTTGTTATGGTAAGCTATCTGCCAACACCAAGCCTGCTTGGCGAACAAAAATCAAAACCGACCCAATTCGCGATAAGAACGCTTAATTCCGCCGGCATTGCGCCGGATTTCATACTTTGCAGGGCCGATCAGCCAGTAACACCAGACATCAAGCACACCATTAGCACGGTTTGTAGTTTGCCCGAAGAAAGGATCATCTCCGCCCCGGATATTTATTCTATATATGATGTTCCGGTCAATTTTGAAAAAGAACATTTCGGCGAAATAGTTTTAAGGACAATGGGCCTCAAAGCACGAAAAAAGGATCTGGCGGAATGGACAAAGCTTTCGCAAAAGATCAAGAAAATATCCAAGAAAACAACCATTGGCATAGTCGGCAAATACTTTAATTTTAAGTCATGCCGCGATACATATATTTCTGTGATTGAAGCGATTAACCATGCGTCTTGGGCTGAGAATCGAAGACCGGAAATTTTATGGCTGGATTCAGAAAAATACGAAGCGAACCAGAAGCAACTGAAAGAATTGGACAAACTCGACGGCATTATCGTGCCAGGCGGTTTCGGAAAGCGTGGCACTGAAGGTATGATTTTGGCTGCCGAGTATGCCCGAAAACACAAAATTCCTTATTTTGGATTGTGCTTAGGCATGCAAATACTTACTATTTCATTTGCCAGGCACGTCTTGGGGTTGAAGGATGCCAATTCTACGGAATTAAACTCAAAAACAAAAAACCCGGTGATTTGCACAATGTCGGACCAGGTGGAAACAATTAAAAATAAGCAGTACGGCGGCAGCATGAGATTAGGCGCATATCCTGCCTCACTGGCCAAAAATTCCTTAAGTTATAAAGCCTATGGCGCTGTCGAAATTTCTGAAAGACACAGACATCGATACGAATTTAATAACCGCTATAAAGAAACCCTAAGGAAGGGCGGTTTAAGGATCGCCGGCACCAACCATGGTCTGGATTTAGTCGAGATAGTGGAAGTGGAGGGTCATCCATGGATGGTTGGTACTCAATTTCACCCGGAATTTAAATCAAGACCCCTAAAACCACATCCGTTATTCCGCGATTTTATCCGGACAGCGATCAGAAAACGCTAAATTGAGCGCTTAAATGAAGAAAAATTAAAATTTTTGAAACCAAAAAAGCACCATGGTGATGCTTCCAAAGACTGCCACGATACAAATTATCGGCTGCCCGGCACAACATTTGCCACTTTCGCCAGCCGCTTGTTCCCGTCAAATCTTACTTTTGCCTTATGGGTAAACTTAACCACACCGTTTCTGATAGCGTATAGCGTATCGTCATTGCCACGCCGGACATTTTTGCCAGCAAGAAATTTGCTGCCTCGCTGGCGGATAATAATCGCTCCGGGTTTGGCAATCTGGCCAGCGAATAATTTTACTCCGAGGCGCTGAGACCTTGAGTCCCGCCCCAGCCTAGTTGTTCCCGCTGCTTTAGTCTTGGACATAGTAAAACGAATTGATTAACGCGTTACCACTAAGAATATCAAAATCATATGTTTCAGTCAAGAACTAATCAACACGACGAAGAAGAAGTCGATCAGTGGGGGATTATTAAGAATTGGTTTTCCGATAACCAGACCGACGTTGTTTTAATTTTTGGCGTTATTTTGGTGGCATTGATTGGTTTCGGCCTCGGCAGATTAACGGCAACCCAGGCAACAAAAGAGCCGGTGGTTATCGAAAGCCAAAGGGCAAGCGCTTTGAATAGCATAGAGCAAAATGTAAATCAGGATAATACCAAGCAAAACACAAACAACGAAAAAAACAGCTCTTCCGCCGATCAGATAAGCAATGCTGGATCGCCCGAAAAAGGAATTATCGTGGCCAGTAAAAACGGCACAAAATATCATTGGCCGTGGTGTTCGTGGGCCAAAAGGATAAAGCCGGAAAATCAGGTTTGGTTTGATTCTGAGATAGAAGCAAAGGCAGCCGGCTATGAACCGTGTGCCGCGTTCAACGCACAGGCACCGGCAGGATACAAACCTTAATAACGCTCGGGAAGACCGGGACAAAAAACCCAAACCCCCACCCCCTAAGAAGGGTGGGGGGTACTTTTTTTAAACAGAGACCCTTTTTAAATTTTTTGGTTAAAAGCCAATGAAAACACTACAACCCCAAAGGCCACCGCCACATTCAGAGATTCTTTTTTGCCCTTCATCGGGATTTCTAAAATTTTGTCAGCGCGATTAAGGACAGAAGGGGAGAGCCCCTTGATTTCGTTACCAAAAACAAGGGCGATTTTTGATAATACAAACGCGGTGCCGTCATGCCGAACCTTTCGGCCCCGCTCAGGACCGGCTTGTTTCAGCATCTTCTGGTGAGATCCTGAAACAAGTTCAGGATGACGAACTGGCAGTGGAGAAAATTCATAGTAAGGAATTGATGTTGGAGACTGCTCAACGGCTAAAATAAAATAGCCATCTTCTTTCAGCTTATCTAAAAATCTGGTTGTGGATTTTACCTGCTCCCATTGAACATAATCTTCAGCATTAAGAGAGACTTTGGCAATTTGCTGCCGCTTGCGACCGAACTTGTCGATTGGCGCGGGGGTGACGCCGCACAGATAAATTTTCTCAACGCCGACGGCATCGGCAGTCCGGAAAATTGAGCCAACATTATGCATGCTGCGAATATTGTGGAGAATAACGATCATGCGTTTTATCACTTTTTAGTGGCCATAATAGATTTTGTCTCTTTCCCGACTTTTTTAGCCCCCTCGATCAATCTTTTTTTTACTGCAGACAAAGAAACGATGACGTTCTTCAGTTTGCTGTTGTCGATCGTTAACACCTCTTTCCACCTGCCGATAGGTTCTAAAACATCCCTTAAAAGACCGGCGTCATAAATAAAAGTTTTTTTTGAACTTCGGGTCAAATAGCCGGAATCCGAAAAAATCCGTTCGACACCCTTTTCGTCATAATAACGACCAATAATGCTCTTTATCTCCGCCAAGCGCTTGTTATTTTTGTCTGACTGCTCTTTTAGGGCAAAATATTCTTCTGCCAAACGTTTTATCTCATCATCGGCCGGAGTTTTCTCCTTAAATTTATGTTTGAATAGCGGGCAATATTTCTGATATGAGCACCAATCGCACAGTGGTCCGGGCAGGGCTTCAAATTTTCCACTCGAAATATCAACCTTGATTTTATCTATCGTCAGCAAAATTTTTTCCTTGGCCTCCTCAAGCTGTTTGGCGGCGCGGAAAGTGGAAAGCTTTTCTCCGTGCTGCAGATAATAGAGGCTTAATTTAACCGGCCGGCCGCCGTTTAAAATAGTCGGCCAACGATTTGCGGCGCCGAGATGATAAACAACCAGCTGCAGATTATTATCAACGATTTTTTGTCCCGGCATCCTTTTGCTTGTTTTATAATCTATGATCTCAAAAGATCCGTCTTCTAATTTATCAATTCTATCAATAATACCGATGATTATGTGCGTTTCGGCGCCATCAGAAATTGGCGCCTCGAAACGAGCCTCCAGATCAACTATTTGAAATTGGCCCGGATAATTTTTTGCGTAATAATTTTTGAGAATTTTAACGCCCAGAGAAAAAGCAATGGGCTCCTCTTGCTTGTCAACAAATACTTCCGGTTTCCATTTTTGGCCAAAATATTGGAGCATTTCTTCTTCTGTGGGCGGAACAAGCCGATTCGTGTCGTGCAACATCCTTAGAACGTCATGAATTACGCTGCCAAAAAACCGCTCCTTAGTTTGAGGAACCTTAATTTTATCAATTTCCCTGAATTTAAATTTCAGAGGACATTGCTTATAGGTTTCGAGAGCGGAGAAAGATAAACGCATAT
>PFOG01000008.1 GCA_002792395.1 Candidatus Portnoybacteria bacterium CG_4_10_14_0_2_um_filter_44_20
ATCGTTTGCCAATGAAAAAAATTGTTATTTCGACTTGGTTGCGTGATATTATGAAAAAAGAATTTAATTCTGATTCGGAATTAATTGTGACGCCGGTTGATTTTAAGCAGTTTTATTTTATTAAAGAGGCGAGAAAGGAAAAGCCGATTCGCGTTATTATGCTTCATCACACATACGCGTGGAAGGGCGTTGATAGGGGCAAGGCGGCTTTTGAAAAAGTTAAAAAAGAATTTCCGGATATCCAGCTGGTTTTGTTCGGGGCTCGGCAGAAAAAAATTGATATTGAGTGCGATGAATATTTTTATAATCCCAAACAAGAAGACATGGCGAAAATGTATTCTTCCTGCCATATTTTTCTTTGTCCCTCAGAGTATGAGGGGCTGGGTATGCCGGCGATGGAGGCGATGGCCTGTAGGTGCGCTGTCGCGACCTTTGACACCGGCGGTTCGCGCGATTACGCGATTGACGGAGAAACCGCGATGGTTGCTAAGCAGGGCGATACTGGCGAACTGGCGACAAAATTAAAAATGCTGGTAGCCGATAATAATCTGCGTGAAAAAATAGCGGAAAACGGCTATAATTTTATTAGGGAAAATTTTTCGTGGGAAAGGGCGGCAGATAAATTGGAAAATATTTTAAAAGACTCATTAAAAAATGCCTGAAGACATTGAGAGTGTTTTTAATTTAAAAAACGGAATTTTGGCAAGAACTCTTTTTTTATTCCATCGTTGTCTGCGAGGAATTGGCGTTCGGTTGTTGGACAACCGCCTGATTAATCCGCGGAGGTTTTCTAATGCTTTATTGCGTTTCTACGCGCCGGTTTTTGGGGGGAGAGTGATTAATGTTTCTGGCTGGGATGATCGAGATAAAGAGGGGAGTTATTACAAAGAGTATTTTAAAAATTGTTCCGACTATCTTATTTCGAATGTGTCGGGTAAAGAGAAGGGGATGGGTTCTGTTAAGAAAAATGGAAGCGAGGAGATGGAATTGGATTTAGAAAAGCCTTTGCCGCCGGATTTGAAAGGAGAGTTTGATGTCGTTTTTAATCACACAACACTGGAGCATATTTTTAATATAGAGCAGGCCTTTGAAAATCTTTGCGAATTGAGCAAGGATGTCGTTATTTTGGTTATTCCTGTTTTTCAGCAATTGCATATTTTGGAAACATACGGCGACTATTGGCGAATGACAACCTTGGGAATCGCCAGAATGTTTAAAAAAAACGGCTTTGAGCCATTAGTTATTCAGGTAAATGACCAGCCGTTCGCGCCGATTTATTGCTTCGCCATTGCCGCGCGCGACCCGCGAAAATACGAAGGAAAGATAGAAAAGCGTTTAGATTTCGAAATGGGAAAGTTTCTCTACGGATCGGGGATTAAGGGGCAAAAGGTGGAGAAGCTGCTTTAAAACGGTCATGGTTGAAAGTCATAGTAATGGGTTAGGCCTTGGGTCGTAGTTATTTTTTCGTCTATCGGCCACGGTTACGATGCCCGTTTCGTGAGGCGTTAGGCGGCCACGG
>PFOG01000197.1 GCA_002792395.1 Candidatus Portnoybacteria bacterium CG_4_10_14_0_2_um_filter_44_20
TGCCGGTATACTTGCAATGCCAGTGGTTGTGGAACGCCATGAGATTACGGCCTCAAGGAGTCCAGAATGTATCTGGCATTATGCACTGGTCCATATGATATGATACACCCGACTCTTGAAAAACATGAAGGGCAAGTATAATGGAAGCCATATGACAATCTATGGCTCAATACTGCCAGGGACCGCGTCAATCGCCCGCTCCGCGTTCCTGACAGACAAATTAACAGAGAGGGCGAAATACAAGATCAAAATATTAGACTGGCATAAGGCGCGCGGAGACAATTGTTCGCTCACGGCCAGGCATTTCGGGATTGGACGGATGACTTTGTACCGCTGGTTAAAAAGATTTGAAAATTTCGGGATAATCGGTTTAAACGAGTATTCCAGAAAACCAAATTGATACAGGCAGCCGACGACCTCGTGGCCCATTGCCGCAAGGGTAGTCGAGCTTCGCGAGCAATACCCGACTTGGTCAAAACATAAGCTGGCGGCAATTCTGAAACGCGAAGGCGTGATCGTTTCTGCCAGTACGGCGGGTCGAATACTGAAAAGAAAAGGGCTGATTGATAAAAAGATTTCCAAGAGGAAAAGAAATTCAGCGCTGCGTCCAAGGGCCAGATTCCCCAAAGGTTTGCGGATAAATCAGGAGGGACAGATGATACAAATGGACACGAAATATATCATGCTGACCGGCGGACATAAGTTCTACCAATTCACCGCTATCGACGTCTTAAGCAAAAGAAGGGTGTTAAGGGTCTACTCGTCCCAGTCTTCGCGCAACGGAGCATTGTTTCTCAAGGAATGCTTTGGCTCATTTCCTTTTCCACTGCGGGCAGCGCAAACAGACAACGGGGCGCCATTCTTAAAGGAATTTGACCAGTTGTGTAAACAACTGAACTTGCCGCACTACTTCACTTATCCCAGACAGCCTAAGCAAAATACCTATGTTGAAATATCCCACGGAGCGGATGAAAGAGAATTTTACCAGCAGGGACACATCTGCGCGATCCTCTCTGAAATGCAAAAAGGCATTAAACAATGGGAAAACGCCTGGAATGCTTTCAGGCCCCACGAAGCGCTCGGACAGCTAACGCCGGACGAGTATTCTCAAAAGATAAAATTACAGGGATTGCCGACTAAAAATGTTATTGTTTTACAAACTTAGAGGCGTATCACATGTATCTGAACCTGGACATAGTTTTTAACGTCTTGAAATGAACCATTTTTGATACAATTTAAAGGACGGTATTTTTGGGTCAGTTGTAGTTCGGGATAATGTTTGGATGTTGTTTTGACGGGCGATGCGGATACACATATACATAATCTAAATCGAGGCATTCTTTTCTGTCATCCTTAACTTGTTTCATGGTCTTGCGAAATGTTGAAATCATCCGACACCGAAGTTTTGGCAGGCAGGCAAGTTCAGCATGACGAGGAAGAATTTCACATCGCGGCCCGGAGGACGGTTTTAACTAAACAAAAAAAGCCCCCTTTTTCCGGAAAATAATTCCGATAAAAAGGGGGTGGTTGATTATTTATGCTTCTATTGGTTTCATAAAATTTCTGACGCTTTCCGCCATCTGGCGCAGGCGTTTTTCTACTCTTTTATAAATGCAGTCGCCTTCGAAGTCTTCGCCGCCGAAGGGCAGATCGGTCAGGAGTTCGATGCCTTCCGAAATATGGCCAGCGGTCCAAATGTGGAATTTTCCTTCGCGAACCGCTTCCACGATTTCTTTGTCGAGCATCAGGTCTTTGGCGTTGGCTTCGGGGATAAGCACGCTTTGTTCGCCGGTTAAACCTCTGGCCTTACAGGTTTTGAACCAGCCTGCGATTTTGTGGTTGACGCCGCCAATCAGCTGTACCTCACCGCGCTGATTGACTGAACCAGTTACCGCAATTGCTTGCTTGATGGGCGCGCCGGCAAATTTCGAAAGCAGAGCGTATAGTTCGGGCGAGGAGGCGCTGTCGCCATCGATTTTTCCATACGCTTGTTCGAAGACAAGTGAGGCACCAAAGGCAAGGGGAAAGTTTTGCCCGAAAGTTTCTTTGAAATAACCGGTTAAAATACCCAGTCCTTTATTATGGATTTCTAACGCCAGAGTTGCTTCGCGGTCGATGGAAACGATGTCGCCTTTGCCGAGAAATACATTTGCCGTGATTCGGTAGGGGAGACCAAACGTATGGTCTCCGGTACTGTGAACGCCCAGAGCGTTGATTTGTCCGTTTTCTTTTCCCTCGGTGTCAATTTTGATAGCCTTGTCTTTGATATGCGCTTGCATCCGCTCTTCAACCCAGTCCAGCTGGCGCCTTTTTTCTTCCAATGCCTTTTCGATATCCTGGCGTTGAATGTTGACGCCGTTTCTTTGCTCGGCGAAGAAATTCGCCTCCCCGAGTACCAGCTTGATTTCCTGGCGGCGAAGAGTCAATTTTTCCTGATGCTGGGCGCAACACGAGGCGTGGTCGATTAGTTCCGCACGCGCTTCCAAGTCGGGCATTAAGAATTTTTTTCTTAAGCAGTAAAACTTAATGAATTCGTCCAACTGCCGAACGGTTTCTGCCGTTCTGGGCATGTCGGGTTCCATTTGCGCCTTGAGTTTGAGTATTCTGAAGAGATGGAGAATGCCTTCTACTTGCCTCAGGGTATGATATTGCATTTCGTCTCCGACGAGGATCAGTCGGAGATTAAGAGGAATAGATTCTGCTTTTTGCGGCATTTTTCCCATCGGGTAAGCCATGCCGAGGAGCGCGGGCGCGTCTTCGATGCCGATCGCTTTATTCTTGATGGTGTCTACCAGCTCTTGGATGATAAATAGAGCCATCGGTTGCGGCAGAAGCTCGTTGACTTTGACGATGAGATATCCGCCGTTGGCGCGATGGCAGGCGCCGGGAGAAATCATTGTGTGGGTGAAGCGTAGGCCGCCGCCGGGCATCATTTCTCCCACTGCTTCGCCAAACAGAGAAGGATAGGTGGGCTTTTTGATTTCGGGAGTGGGCACGATAACTATTGGTACCGCGCCACTACTGTTGTCCTGCACAATGGCGATATCATAGCGGGCGAATTCGCCACGCGACCCGTGAAGGGGACAGTCGTTGACGCCGGCTTGCATACAGCCCATGCAAACGCCATTTTTAAACATTTCAGATGGCAGGCTTAAGTCGAACCATCCCAGATGAACTCGAATATCGTTTTCCACCTTATTGAGAAATTGCAGAATTTTTTCGGCGGGGCCGTATTTGTCTTTGAGTTTTTTCAGGGCTTTGACGAGGAACTTTTCTTTGAGTTTCCTTATTAAATTCTCGTTGTTTAGAGTCATATTAGTCTGGATGTCAATTTTTTCCAGCCGACTGGCAAGGGTTATTTTATAATAGGAAGTGGCCCAGTTGATTTTTTCCCTGATCTCTGCCCTTTTTTCGTCGTTCAAGAAATCTAATCTTTCTAATTCGTCTGGACCAACCCAGTCGTTATCATTATACGGATTTTTGTACCAGATTCCGTTTTCCCATGGCGCTTGTGGGGTTTTCTTTTTTCTCGACCCCCACTTTAAATTGAACTGCGTCAATCTTTGCTGAAACGGTTCGATAAACTTTTTGTGTTTCCGGTCCGCGGCTTCCATAATTTTCTTTTCGAGATTCAGAATGTTAAGCAAATAAAGGATAGCCGCTCGCATATCAGCCTTGAAAGACTTGGCTTTTCCGGGGGGAAGCGAGATGGCTTTGGCTAGAAAGCCATTATCAAAATCTTTGACGTAGATCCAGTCCGGCGGTGCTCTCCGGTTTGTCGTGACCTCTTGCAATTTATTCAAAACCAGATTGGTTTTGCCGGTTTCCGGCGCGCCAACCACAAAAATATTGTGCAGATCGTCTTCCATTGCCAATGCTAAATCGATAGCAGCGGCAGCTCTTTCCTGTCCCAGACATGAAGTCGGGACCACTTCGTCGAAAGGTGGTAATTCTTCCGGTTTGCAGATGCGTCGTACCTCGGCGGGCGATAATTTTCTCATGTTTTCAGTCTCCTCTAATCGACACTCTGTTTTTTATTGTCAAAGATCCTATTTACTTGATTCGTACCCCCAAGGTATCACAGTTGTTCCGAATTTGCAATATTTCACAAGTTCTGACGTAATAAAAAAAGCGAGGGAATCACGCCTCGCTCAATTTTTAATCAGGATTTGTTTTTCAAAAACACAATAAAAGTAAGGTATATTACTTAATCCGGAATATTTTAAAACTTTAAAACCGATATTTTCGGCAAATTCAACATCCTGATTTTTGCAACCTTGCCAAACAAGCAACCCACCCTGTTCGAGCGCTCGGAAAGAATCGCGAATAATCTTTTCCCGCAAGCATTCATCATAATATTTCTTAAAATAAGGATGCGTTTTGATGTTGCCTAGGCAAGAAACAAACATAGCCCCCAATGAATTATCCCTGAAGGGAAGCATTCTGCCGTCTGCTTGAAAATCAACTTTTCCCTCCAAAAGAATTCCCCCCTCCCTTATTTTTGGAGCGCCTTGACAGAGATTGGAAACATGCAATTTTCTTTCCAAATTTTCAATATCGACCATATCATAATCGCCAAGCGTCGGCCCGCCAATTTCAATGAACGGGCCCTTCGTTCTCTTTAATCTTTCTTCCAAATTAAAACCTTCCTTCTGCCACTTTTCCAATACGGCAAACATTTCCGACCACCTCCTATTTAAAGGGGCGAAATTAAAGCAAGTTTGGCATTGATTTACAACGAACTCAAACTTTTGTCTATCTTCCGATTGTGAGCGGGACGCTCACGCAAGCTTCGCTTAATTGTGAGCGGGACGCTCACGCAAGCTTCGCTTAATTGTGAGCGGGACGCTCACGC
>PFOG01000102.1 GCA_002792395.1 Candidatus Portnoybacteria bacterium CG_4_10_14_0_2_um_filter_44_20
TGTTCGCGAACCAGCTAAGCATGCCAAATTTTAAAATACCCCAAGAGTCCAGAATAGGGTGGCATTATACAAGTATTTGACTTTTGACTAAATATATTCTATAAGAAAGTCAGAGATTCTTTGACAACAAAATAATTCAGAACATGAAGGTTTTGCGATAAGGGGGAATTTTATGGATATGGTAGGTTATTTGGTAGAGTTTTTGGTGCGTATACAATTTGGTTTAGGAGTGCTTTGGGCACGCACATAAGTTGGTTTTGCGATACTCGCGGTAATCTTGCCCGTATTACTTCTGGCGACGTGGGTGCTTATCCTAAGTATAAAAATAATGGCCAGTTCGTTTATTCCCAGAGTTGCGAGCAGAATTACAGTTGTGACAAAAAACCTATTTAAGAAAACGAAGGAGCAAAGAAAAGACGATAAGCAGTTCTCGGGAAAGTTGAAGATTCTTTTGTGGACTCTTGGCGACACGTATGATCGAGACGCTGAAATGCCGTCGGAAAAGAGAGGCGAGCCATGGGGGATTTAATCATAATCGCTCTAGGCACATTAACTGCTGGTATTTGTGCGCTGACTATACAAAATGTGATCATGATGACCGTAGGCGGTGCGTTGATTTGGTTTGGGATCAAAAAAGATTGCTGCCCCAACCTTCTTCTCCCAATCGGATTTGCGGTCATTTTAGTCAACATTCCCTTTAATGGATTAATGGAAAATGGCGGACTTCTTTCTTTGGTCTACAAATACGGAATTGAGACGGAGGGTCTCCCTTGTGCTGTTTTTCTTAGCATCGGAGCCATGGCCGATTTTTCGCCGCTTTTAACCAATCCTAAGCTTTTGTTTCTGGGTCTGGCCGGGCAATGCGGAGTTTTTTTTTAGTCCTTCTTCTGTCACTGGCGTTCGGTTTTAATCTTACCGAAGCGGCCACTATTGCAATTATCGGCGCCTGCGACGGGCCAACGGCAATTTTCTTCTCTTCAAAACTCGCGCCGCATCTGTTAGGAGCGGTCTCAATCGCCGCCTATTCCTATATGTCGCTGATTGGAATTATTCAGCCGATAATTATTCATCTCTGTACGACCGAGGAAGAAAGACATATTGAAACAGAAAACCTGAAGGAAGAAGAGATTTCCCAGACTACAAAATTTTTTTTTCCGGTTGTGATTACGATCATAATATGTTTATTCGCGTCAATGGGAACGGCTTTGGTTGGTTCTTTGATGGCAGGAAACTTTATTAAAGAATCTGGTGTTGTGCCGGGAATCACAAAAGCGCTTCAGGGCTCCTTTCTCTATCTCATTACGTTTTGTCTTGGCGTTGCAATTGGCGGCACGATGCAAGCAGGCACCTTTTTTAGTGCCGTGACGCTTATAACGCTTGGCCTTGGATTTGTGGCTATTTGTTGTGATACGGTCGTGGGCATATATGGTGGAAAAGTGATGCGTTTTTTTGATAAAGGAATAAGTCCTGTGGCTGCTGCTGCTGGGCTTTCGGCTTTTCCCCTGGGTGCTCAAGGTAGCCAAAAGGCTAGCGCTCTCTATAATCCGACTGATACGACAAAATGGGTGGGGTCGCAAGCATTTACTATTAACACCGGCGGGCAGATTCAATCGGTGCTCGCTGCGGTCATTCTATTTTCCATGGTTGTGGGATTAGTTGCAAAAGGAATAGGGATGTAAATTATTCAATAAAAAATGAAGCTCTGAAAGGAGCTTTTTTTATTAACCTTTTTGTCAATATTGTTACAAAACTTTGCTATAGCAAAGTTTGTAACGAAAAAATGTTTTATGCAAAAATTAAGTCGGGGCGAGGTAACAAACAAAAAATCCTTGAGCAGGCTCAAGGATTAATGTTTTTTGATCAAAAGCTTCCCCGCCAGAATAACCCCCAGAGCGAACGCGGCTTCGATCGAATAAAGCAGAAATGGGCCAGGCGTAAACCAATTGGCCACAAACGGATCAGTAAAAATCATTTCGCCGGCAACTCTCCCTAAAATGGCAGCACCGATATAAATTATCGCCGGATATTTGTCCATCAGATTGGCAATCAGATTGCTGGTAAAAACTACCAATGGGATGCTCACCCCCAGACCAAAAATAAGAAGGAACAAATTTCCGCCAGAAGCTCCGCCGACTGCCAGCATATTATCAAGCGACATGCTTAAATCGGCGATAACTATAAACCTAATAGCCTGGCTAATGCTCCCGACTCCTTTATTTTCTGAGCCGTCCGGCACTCCATCAACGAACAGCTTAACAGCTATCCAGGCGATTAAAACGCCGCCGACCAGTTTCAAAAAGACGATCTGCAGAAGCTGGGCGACGAAAAAGGTAAGAACAACTCTCATTGCCACGGCAGCGCCTACGCCCAAAACAATCCCTTTTCTTCTTTGCTGTTTTGGCAGCGCCTTGACGGCCATCGCGATCACAACCGCGTTGTCTCCCGCCAAAACCAGGTCAATGGCGATAACGCTCAGTAAGCCGCAAACGAACGCCCAGTCAAGAACCATCTCGACCTCCGCCTTTCGATTTTCAAGTTACTCCCGACTTTCAAATAGATTAACGCTTCAAAGGCATTCTGTCAAAACAAACGCCGCTCAGCTTGCATTTTTTTTACTATTGTGTTATACCGTTGGTAGTTTCAGAATAATTTTGCTCATTGAAAAATCGTAAAAAAGCAAGAAAATCAGGGGAGGAGCGATTAATGACACATACTGTGGTGATTCCTGATTCTAAAAAGTGTTTTACTGACGGCGCTAATTATCGTCTTGAAGTTTCCGGCATTGAAACACCGGGTATCTTAGAGGCGGTAGTCGGTGAGGCGAAAAAACTCGGCATTCCGATTCATCGCGCAATCGCGGCGGTGAATGGCTCAAAACATTGGAATAACCATGACCTTCAGGAATTAGCCAAGATTGCGGCGGCAAATCACGTCGAAGTTATTATCTGTCCGGGGCATTTGGCCCGAGGTTTAATCGAAAATCCGAACAATTTATTCACTATGATGAATTGGCAAAACGGCGCCGAAGCCGACGCCTATTGGTTCGAAGTTCTGCGCTGTTTGCGCCTTGGCTTTCGTGGCTTCCTGGTGTGGCGAAAAAGCATGTTAAAGTATTTAGCAGAAGAACGCACACGCGGGCATATTCCGCGCAAGACAATTTTTAAAATTTCGACGTTCGATAACAACGCGAACTCTCTCGATTTCCAGCTTTGCAAGGATTTGGGCGCCGACACGATTAATAGCGCCAACGGCCTAACGCTAAAGGCTTTAGCGGCTATCCGACAGGCTGTTGATACGGTCATGGATGTTCATATTACCTTTTGGCAGATGGCGCTGGAAAGACATCGGGTAGGCGACCATACGTTTATTACCTCGCTTGCAGCCGAGTCGTATGACCGTATTGCCGACGCGCCGGAAATCGCCAGAGTCTGCAGCCCGGTCTATTTCAAATTCGAAGCGGATAATCCTTGCCGTCCCGGTATCAGCGTTTACGACTTGTCTAGGCCAGATTGGAACGAACACGATTTGGCCGAACACAAACGCACGGACGTCCAGACTGCGGCCAAAGTTGTGGAAGAAATTAAACGGAAATATCCCAACCTCAAACTTTCCGACTGGGGCCCGGCTGACCTGCGGGTGCCAGTTGTCTAAAATACACCCGAGAACGTTTCTCCCGTGGGAGAAACGTTCTCCCCGCATTACCAAGATAAACTCCAAACGCAGAGGTGAAAAAGATGGCAAAGAAAAAGACAATTCTCGATTTCGTAAAGATGAAAGGAAAAGAAAAAATTACGTGGCTAGTTATTTATGATTACCACACCGCCCAGCGCGCCGAAGAGGCCGGAATCGAAATGATTTTGGTCGGCGACTCGGTCGGAATGAGTATTTATGGCTACAGTGGCACTGTGCCTGTCACGATGGATCAGGTAGTAGGTCATGCCGAAGCGGTTCGTCGCGGCGCGTCGAAAACATTTATTATCGGCGACATGCCATTTGGCACCTACCAGCTGACGGTTGAAGAGGCGGTGGCCAATGCCATCCGTTTCTACAAAGAAGCCGGTGTTGATGCCATTAAGCTAGAAGGCGGCGTTAAAGTCGCTAAATATATTCGCGCCATCGTTGATGCCGGCATGAGCGTTATCGGCCATATCGGCCTGACGCCCCAAAGCTCCGGACAGCTCGGCGGATTCAAAGCCCAGGGCCAGACCGCCGAAAGCGCGATGAAGGTTATTGAAGATGCCCTGGCGGTTGAGCCCGCCGGCGCCTTCGCTCTGCTGGTGGAAGCTGTTCCGCCGGAGGTAACGGCTATTATCGCGAAAAAGTTGAATATCCCAGTCCTCAGTATTGGCGCCGGTCCCTACTGCGACGGCCAGCTTCTGCTTGACATTGACCTGCTCGGACGCGGCACGGTCTTCTCGCCGAAGTTCGTCAAAAACTTTGTGCCGCAGGCAATCGCAAGTTTAATAGAAGAAACAAGCACAGACTTACTCAATCTGGCTAAAATCACCAGACGAGCTTTCGTAGGGTACGTTCGCGAAGTTAAAAATGGAACATTTCCCGACCCCGAAAAGCATTGCTACAAGATGCTTGAGGGTGAGCTAAAAAAACTCGAGTCTGAATTAGCGAAAAAGGACACCAAAGAATTTCTGGCCAAGTGCCACCCCGGCCTATAAGAAGGCAGGTTAATAAAAAAAATAAATTAAAGTCCGCTCCGGAAGGGGCGGCTTTTTTATTGGTCCATTTTTATAAACC
>PFOG01000105.1 GCA_002792395.1 Candidatus Portnoybacteria bacterium CG_4_10_14_0_2_um_filter_44_20
AAAGCGTTTATGGAAAAAGTTGGTATGCCCGGCTTTGCTCCGACTCAAGGTCATATTCCGTCGGCGGTTCCGTATTTGGGACACGCGATCGAGGCAATGAAACGGGGCGAGATTAAAAGGGCGATGTTTTTGGCCAAAGCCAGCCTTTTCTTGAGCCGGTGCACCACGCTTTATGATGGTGTATCGTTTATTCTTGAGCGCAATCCGAAAGCCGGGAAGAAAACAGTTAACGTTGGCCCATAGCTTAAAGCGCTTGAAGAACAGTCAAGGGGCGAGTGAGGAGGATGCAGATGCTAAAAGGGAAGAAAGCAATTATTTTCGGCGAACGCGATGAAATCTCTGGAAATACGATCCAGACGGTTTTGGAAGCGGCCGGCGCTGAAGTTTTGTCCGCTAACACAAGGTGTTTCGTCTGAGAAGAATGCGGCGCCGTGGGTCCCACGGAACAGGAAAACGTCAAAGAATTAATGGAAAAAAATAAGGCCGAAGACGTTATCGTTGTCATCGGCTTCAATGTTGTTATGGAAAAAGAAGACCCGGCTGGCGAGATTCGTTTGATGGCCGAGACTTTTAAAAACGGCGACCCGACTTTCGCCGGTCCGCTGGCCGATGTTGCCCTCGGACTTAAAACGTACCATGTGCTCGAGCTGAAGGAATCTGTCCCGCCAGAAGTCTGGGAAGAACAGTTGGGCTTCAAGGACGAATTCGAATTCAGCGCGGAACAAAAAGCGCTGATATTCGAAACCCTAAAAGAAATCCGCGAAAGTTAAATAATAACTTAATCCCCGTTAAAACATAGCGGGGGTTTTTGTTTTGCGCTCTCGAGTCTTGATTTTCTATAACTATGTGTTATTCTATTAACAAGTAAGAAAAAAATATTTCAGTTGAAGAAGTATCTTGCCCTTTTAAAAAATAATATCGTGTTGGAGGCGAAGATGAGCAGAGAAAAGAATCGTACGGGATTTTGTTGGCTTTCGGATGAGGAAATTTATGATCTGGAGAACAGATATACCGCCTCGCATTATAACCACCTGAAATTTTGCCCGCGCGAATGGAAAGGCGTTTGGCTTTAGGGAATAACGGAGAAAAAACTCTTGATTGCCTTGCTTGTTACAGCGCGGTCAATCAGGGGCATCATCATCCCAAAATCGTCAAAGCGTTAATTGACGCGTTGAATGGCAATTACGCCGGCACGGTTTCCAATGTCGTTTTCAGCGGCGCGCGGGCATTATTTAGCAAGAAAATCGCCACTATGCTTCCTCAGCTCGGACCTCGTTTTGGCAATTGCGGCAATAAGGTATTGCAGAAAAACGGCGGAGTGGAGTCTTTTGAAACGGCGGTAAAGGCTTGCAAGGCTTACGGAGCTTTGAAGAAAGGCATTCCGGACGGCCTCCAGCACATTATCGTCTTCCGCAATAACTTTCATGGCCGGACGTTTGAAGCGCTTGCGGCTTCAACCAACAAAGATTATAGAAAGTTTTTTGGCGTCCGTAACGATGTCTATATTAATGAAGTTGAA
>PFOG01000162.1 GCA_002792395.1 Candidatus Portnoybacteria bacterium CG_4_10_14_0_2_um_filter_44_20
AGTCAAATCCCGTTCGCCCTGTTCTATCTGGACATAAGTCGGGCGAGAAACGCCAATCTCGGACGCCAAAAACTCCTGCGTTAGACTGTGCTTTTTACGTTGTTCTAAAATAAATTTACCAAGCATAGTTATACTTTATGTTTATCCAATTTTCTTTTTAATCTTTGGCAATTATTGCAGCCTAATTCCAGTATGGGTGATGTAAAATTATTTGTCAATAGTAATATTAATAAGTTATACACAGCCATTTTTACGCTAAAATCATTTGCCCTATTCATTTTATTTTCCAAATTTGGTTCGGTTATCTTATTTACCGATTTCCTTTTGCTCGATTGTGGGTTTTACACAGCATTTGGCAATTTTTAGCTGAAGTCGCGCCACCCTTACTCCAAGCCGCTACATGGTCGGCGTCCATTTCGCCAAAACTCCAGACCTTACTTTTGTTGGCATCATGTCCAATAATACAATGTGGGCAGTTTGATTCGCCCTTTTTCTCTGCTTTAGCAGTTTGTGTTGCATAAACCGCTTTTTTAGTTGCTTCATCAAAAATTCGGACTTCAAGCAATTTTGTATCATCTGAACCACCTAGAATATACTCAAAAATACCTTTTCGATTTTTTATATACGAATCGCCATAGAGTTTTTGAACTTCTGCCGACACTTTGGCGGAATTATATGCCTGCTTATGATACTGCTCGTATAATCGCCCCCACTCAAGTCCGCACATCTCGCTTTCTACGTCGGTAAATACACTAGAGATCCAATCGATCACACTGTTGAAATATCTTTTTAACTCATTGATATTTTTATCGTTGCGATGAATACTCATGTAGTCATCAATACTTCCTTTACTTACCCAGTCCAAAGCCCTCTCAAAAAAAGCCTGTCGATTTGCACTTCCTTTTATGTATGCGCTCCATTTTGAATATTTGCATTTTGGCTATTACTAAACTCCTCCTTGCCGAGTGTCACGAATTGTCCAGAGTAAATCGCATTTAACAATTCTTGAGGGACGAGTGGAACTCCGGCAATATTGATCGTTTTAAACCACTCCTTTATCTGGCTTTCTGTTCCCTCACATTCATAAATGAGTAGTTTAGTTTCCAAAATCTTCTCTTTTTTGTCTTTTGCCATACCGCCAAAATATTGTTCCATGCCGTTTTCATCTTTGATGGCAAATTTATCAGTCACAAAACGTCCAACACTGGTGATGCGCTGTTGTCCGTCTAAAACTTCCAAATTGTTATCACTCACTTTAGTCATTACACCCCCGCCAAAGGCGGTGGCTTGATGAGTAGGATCGCCTCAAAGGCGATATTTCCCAATCACTCGTTTGTTAAATTAATTCGCGTTGTTGAAAATTATCATCTTGGGCGCTTTGCTCCCGGATA
>PFOG01000161.1 GCA_002792395.1 Candidatus Portnoybacteria bacterium CG_4_10_14_0_2_um_filter_44_20
TTCGCTTAATTGTGAGCGGAACGCTCACGCAAGCTTCGCTTAATTAGAAATTAGGTAATTAGGTGAATTAGAAATTTATTATTATGAACAACAAAACATCAATATTTTTATCAATTATAATCACCGCGGTAATCGTGGGCGGTGGCGCTTTTTATGGCGGAATAAAATATAATCAAAGTAAGAGTGTGGCATCTCTTCAAAATTTGCAAAATATGTCGGCGGAGCAGAGGCAACAGGCGTTTGGGCAAATGCGCAATGGTGTTAACTCGGGCGGGACGGCTGGCACTGCGAGGGTTGCGAATGGCGGTCAGGGCGGAGGAGGATTTGTTAAGGGGAGTATAATCAGCAAAGATGATAAAAGTGTAACGGTTGAGCTTTCTTCTCCCACTCAGAATGCAGGCGGCAATGCCACTACGCCGAGCGGTTCAAAAATAGTCCTTCTTTCTGATTCGACCGAGATAACTAAATCGGCCGCCGGTTCGGTTGGCGATCTTCAGGTCGGCCAGCAAATTAGCGTTAATGGCACCCAGAATCAAGACGGAAGCATTACTGCCAGCTCAATTCAGATTTCTCCGACGACCAAATAGATGCCCGCTTTTTATATGAATATTTAATTTTTTGAGAGAGAGCTGGCGAATTGGAGTGTCAAATGGTATAATACTAAAAAAGCTACGTTAGATTCGGAACGATTTTGATATGGACAAAATATCTTTATTCAAAAAAACAAAAATATTCAGCTTTCTAAAATCTTACCCGAAGATTCTATTTGTCGCTTCTGAGGCTGCTCCCTTTGTGAAAGTCGGCGGCTTGGGCGAGGTGATGTATTCTTTGCCGAAATCCTTGCGCGAATTAGGTTACGACGCCCGGGTTTTCATCCCGAAATATGCCACTCTCGATGCCGAAAAATTTGCTTTGAAGCCGGAGTGTAGTGGTATCAGCTCTCAAAGCGGCGACGAAGATCCTTATGGCTTATTGGTCTCCAACGTTTTAAGGCATGAGGATGAAAGGGGCAGAACAACCGCTTATTTTTTGGAAAATATGGAATATTACGAAAAGCGGGCTAATGTTTATGGCTATAATGATGATACGGTTCGTTGGGTCCTGCTTTCCAAAGGAGTTTTGGAGTTTATAAAAAAATCCAGCTGGAAGCCGGATATTATTGTGGCCTGCGACTGGCAGGCAGGCTTTGTTCCCAACTTGTTGAGGACGGATTATAAAGACGACCCGGTTCTTAATAAAATCAAAGTGCTTTTTTCTATTCACAACCTTCGTTTTCAGGGTATGTTTGACCATCATTTTGTCCCGGAAATGGATTTTGACGCCGGCCAGGCGGCAATTCCCGATTATTTCGACGAAAGGATCTTAAAACTGAACGGTATGCGGCGGGGTATAATGTATGCCGATATCATCAACACCGTTTCTCCTACTTATTCGAAGGAAATTTTAACCCCGGAATTCGGGGAGGCGTTAAGCGATCTTTTAAATGAGCGGAGAGCGGTCCTTTATGGTATTTTAAACGGCATTGACACTGAGCTTTGGGATCCAGAAACAGATGGCGAGATAGCAGTCAATTATTCATCAAAAAAAATAGAAAAAAGGGCGGAGAATAAGCTTGCTTTACAGAAATCTTTCGGACTGGGGGAGGGCAAAGAAAGATTCGTGATTGGAATTATTTCTCGGATGGACGAACAAAAAGGTTTTAATTTGCTTATGGAGATAATGAATCCGTTGCTGCAGAATATCGATTTTCAGCTGGCAATCGTTGGCGGGGGCGACAATGCGTATCGTGGTTTTTTTCAGGATCTGCAGAAAAAATATCCGGATCGGGTGGCCGGCCATTATTTTTTTGACGGCAAGCTGGCAAGGTTGATATTGGCTGGGGCGGACGCGATTTTAATTCCCTCAAGGTTTGAGCCGTCGGGCTTGGTACAGATGGAAGCGATGAGGTACGGAGCCATTCCGATCGTTCGTAAAACGGGAGGCCTAGCCGATTCGGTTGATGACTATTTGCCCGGCCAGGACGCGGGAACGGGATTTATTTTCGAAAAATATGACAAATACGCTCTTTTGATCGCAATTATTCGCGCCTCCGAGACTTATGGCAATAAAAAAGAGTGGCAAAAATTGGTCAAGCGGGCGATGGCTAAAGATTTTTCCTGGGAAAAATCGGCCGAGGAGTATCTCGAACTTTTTAGGTCGGCATTAAAATCTGGCAGAAAGGAAGAATAAAAATGTTTTGGGCTAATTTTCTCCATTTCTATCAGCCGCCGACGCAAAAACCAGCTTGGGTTAATAAAATTACTGCCGAAGCCTATCGGCCGATTGTCAGAGGATTAAAAAAGCGGCCGGGGACAAAAGTGACTTTAAACGTCAGCGGGATTTTGTTGGAACTTTTGGATGCTTGCGGAAATGAGGATGTTATAAAAGATCTCAGGGAATTATTTGAAGCCGGACAGATTGAACTAACGGGAAGCGCCAAGTTTCATCCCTTGCTTCCGTTTTTGCCCAAAGATGAAGTGGTTCGCCAGATAAAACTGAACGAGGAAACGTTAAGAAAATATTTCGGAGATTCCTGGCAGCCGCGGGGTTTTTTTCCGCCGGAGATGGGCTTTGATAAAGCAGTTGGTGAAATCGCAAAAGAACTTGGATACCAATGGGTTATCGTAGACGAGTTATCTTTTCCCGCCGACCGGCGGCCGATTGATTATAGCCGGCTTTACACGGTTAGCGGCCTAAGCGATTTCCATATCTATTTCCGGGAGCGGAAAATGAGTTGGGTCATTCTGTCTGGCCAGATCGGAACCGGCAAGCTTTTGACGCAGAGCTTGGGTAACCGGCTGAATAAAAAAGAATACTTGCTGACCGCGATGGACGGCGAGACGTTTGGCCATCACCGGCCCGGTCTTGAGCAGCTTCTTTTTGAAATTTATGAAAACGGAGAAATTGAGAATGTTCTGATTTCTGATTTGCCTAAATATTTTTCTGAGGTTCAGTCGGTAGAGCCGGTACCGGCGACTTGGGCGTTGATGGAAAAAGATCTGGAGCAAAAGAAGCCGTTTTCCCGTTGGCGGGATCCCGACAACGCTATTCATGAAATGCAATGGGAGTTGACTAATCTCGCCGTTGAATCAATTCGGGGAGTTGATAAAAATCTACCCGGCTACAACGAAGCAAGAGATTCTCTTGACCGGGCATTACATTCCGATCAGTATTGGTGGGCGTCAGCCAGGCCGTGGTGGAGCATGGAAATAATTGAGCGCGGAGCAAAAGAACTTTCAGACACCGTCGTTAAAATACCGGGAATTTCGCGGGAAAAAAAGGATAGGGCAATGGATCTTTACCGGTCGATAATTTTTACCGCCTTCGATTGGCAAAGGTCGGGTATTATTGACGACTTTGCGCGGCAAGAGGACGAAGATATCCGGCAAAGAACGGACCAGGGGTTGCCGATGCTGCCGAAAGACGAAATTGAAAAAATGATAAAAAAACTGGAAGAGGAAATGGCGGCAGTCTCTAAAAAAGAGGAATTTGAACGCGCCGCCCAGATAAGGGACAGGATCGCTGAATTGCGGCGTTACGAAGCCGATGTAGCCAAGTCTAATTTTTCGAACGAAGGGGATCGGGAATTTGATCTCCACAATTAATCTAAGATTTTGTTGCCATGGAAAAGCGTATCCCCCCAATGCTTAAGGGTTTGGAGAAGAGTGTTCCTTCTTTGTTTAAAAGGCTAAATTTGTCTTTTTCTCAGTACAACGCCCGACAGTTGAGGATGTGTCTTAAAAATAAAGAGCGTTTTTTTAATAATATTGTTGGGGGGGGGAGGAAATGATCGGGTTTTGAAAATACGGCTTCAGAATGACCGGGAAGTTGCCAGGGATCTTGATCGGGAGGTCGAGCTTTTCCGGTTTTTGGAAAAAAATGTTTCCACCAATAAGATATCAGTCCCGCCAGTCCTCACCTTCGGGAAATATCGGAATCTTCAATGGTATCTTCGGAGGTATCAGGATGGAACACTAGCTGGGCAAATGAAAGACGATCACGGCTTTTCGAAAAAATTTCTTGATAAGGTTTTTCCCCGGGAGTTTGCCGAAGCCATAAGTGATTATCAAAACTGCGATTTAAAAGAGGTAAGAAAATTGCGCCTCCATTATCACGGAAACTGGTGGTATCGGCGGGATTTTGATTTCTATCGGAAAAACTTTTTGGCTGGTTTTATCCGCTCCGATCTTAATGATAATTTTCTCAGTAAGGGTGAGGTGGAAGAAATTGATGAGTTATTGAAGAAAAGCGGTAAATTATTGGATAGAGAGGCAAAATATCTTTGCCATGGCGATCTCTACCCCAATAATGTTTTGATTACTCCTGAGGGCAAGATCGTTTTTCTTGATTGGGGAATAAGTAATTTCAATAATCCTGCGTTTGACGTCGCGTTTGTCTATCTTGGCGCCTGGCGAAGCAAAAAGTGGAGGGAAGATTTTTTAAAACACTATTTAATGCGACAAAAAACAGAAAAAATTTTGCAGAGTTTTTTCGGCTCTCCTTAATTTCCTTAACCATCAGATTCTCCGGCCATTGTTGGCGTCACATAAAAGACGAAAAAACGCCTGAAGCCGAAAAAAATAAGCTTTTCTCTGTTCTTAAAAACCATTTGAAAATTCTTAGAACGGTCTTGCGTAAATCAGGCTATTAAGCGTAGCTTGCGTGAGCGTCCCGCTCACAATTAAGCGTAGCTTGCGTGAGCGTTCCGCTCACAATTAAGCGTAGCT
>PFOG01000183.1:0-485 GCA_002792395.1 Candidatus Portnoybacteria bacterium CG_4_10_14_0_2_um_filter_44_20
ATTCGTTTGGGATTAATGCAATATCGTCTCATATTAACCAAGATGGCCAGCTTCTTGTTTAAGGCGCCAAGATAACGTCTGGTCTGGTAATAATCGTTTTTTGTTATAAACGGCTTGGCCTTAATTTCTAAAATAATCTTATCATTAATCAGAAAATCAACTATATTGCGGCCTTGTTTTTCTCCGTCAAAAGATATTTCCAATCTTTTTTCTCTTTCATAATCTATTTGATTTTCTTTTAATCCCTCTTCAATGGCATCGCAATACTGTTTTTCATTTTTAAATTGCCCTAAATCTTTCCGAACCCCAAATAAAATTCCATTAACCCTATAAGACAATTCCTGATAAACAATATTATTTTTCTGCATAGTTTTTCGCATTAGTTTTATCGTTCGCACATTTCGCATATCGATTCGCATTTTTTCGCATTATACCCCACATACTTGTTCCAAGCTGTAGTGGCTCCCATAACAAATAATAGTATA
>PFOG01000183.1:601-1354 GCA_002792395.1 Candidatus Portnoybacteria bacterium CG_4_10_14_0_2_um_filter_44_20
ATCACAAACCAAACAAACATCCAATAGAAAAGCCTTAAAATAATAAGTATAGCCACCTTTCCCGCCGGCGGAATTTCCGGATGCGTCCCCTTAATAAACAAGTTCTGCATCGGCCCGATTGCGAGCGTCAGAGGATTGACAATCATTGGCCCGTTAAACTGCAGAAAGTCTAAAAAGGTCGCGGCTAAAAATTTATGCGGGTTAACTAATAAATAATTATATTCTCTGGAAAATATTTCATCCGCTATTTTTTGATAAGTATCTCCACTCTCCCGCATTTTAACAAAATCGTCTGCCGCCTTAATATCATCTATAAATAACTTATATCTGACATTGGGGTTTATTTTTTCTGAAAAATAATAGCCCAATGTCAAACCGACAAAATGGTCAAGATATTGACCGCTCGCATCTCTCATCAACTGAGCCTTTCTGCTTAAAAAGATTGAGCTCGTTGCATTAAACGATTCTCTCTGCAGGTTATTACTAAGAAAAAAAATTGTCGGTAAAATAAAAGCTATGACAAAAAAGAGTGTCGTTTTTATAATCACCCGTCTTTGAAAAATTGCCTTACCAAATACTGCCCAGAAGCCGAAAATAATAAACAGGGGGATAAATTGAATAATTTTGTTGGTGAGAGACGCCGATGCACAAGCAATACCGGCAAAAATAAACCATTGCAATTTCAATGTATCCCGCGCTTTATAAAGACAATAAACAAAAAAGATTAGAAAAAAAATAAAAAGCATTTCTCTA
>PFOG01000024.1 GCA_002792395.1 Candidatus Portnoybacteria bacterium CG_4_10_14_0_2_um_filter_44_20
TGCGCGTAGTTCTGCGTGGTTCCGCGGTCAACGAAAGGGGGTGAAATAAAATGGCAAACAATAAAAAATGTGGCTGTGGTTCATCTAAGGGTTTTACCTTGATTGAACTTTTGGTGGTTATCGCTATCATCGGTATTTTGGCGACCATCGTTTTGGTATCGCTCAATAGCGCGCGGTCAAAGGCCAGAGATACTCAAAGAGTGGCTGATCTGAGGCAAATTCAGACTGCCATGGAAATGTACTACGATTCTCACGGGGCTTACCCGGCCGGGACATATGATGAGGCTATGGGTTTGGTGGTGGCCGACAAATTTTTACCTTCAGTACCGCGAGACCCGACGAACACTGGTTCTTATGTTTATACTTATGATCTCTGCACCGACGGTCTGGATTATACTCTTCGCGCTGTCTTGGAGAATGGCGGCACTGCGCCGACAACCGGTCCTTTGGTCACTGACATTGATTCGGGCGCCTGTGGAACTGCTACTCTTTGTGAGGATCCAACCTACTGTCTAGAACCTTAACCGCTTTTATTTCACGGTTCAACAAAAAGCCGCTTTTCGGAGCGGCTTTTTGCGTTTGGGTCGTGCGTGCATTATGTATAATGTATTGTGTATGATGTATAATGTATAAAGGAATTAAAATACATGATACTTTATACTTTATACTTTATACTCGGCTTATGCGTCGGCAGTTTTTTAAATGCCGCGATTTATCGTTTGGAAAAGGGGGAATCAATCATATTTAAGAAAAAGAAAAAAAATTCTATCCTCCTCCCCTCAGACGAGGGGAGGCACCCGAAGGGCGGAGGGGTGTTGAAGGATGAGAAATGCATTCCAACAACACCTCCCCCCGCCCCCTCCTCAACTGAGGAGGGGGCGGGGAGGACTTTAGCTCGTTCCCATTGCCCGCATTGTAGTCATATTCTTAAATGGTATGACTTGATTCCCGTTTTGAGCTTTTTGTTTTTACGCGGAAGATGCAGATATTGTAATAAAAAAATTAGTTTTCAATACCCGGTGGTTGAAATAGCAACGGGGATTATATTTGTCTTAATATTTGCTGAAATTTCTAATTACCAATTTCTAATTTCCAATCAATTACCAATTTCTAATTTCCAATTCCTAATCCCACTTTTCTATTGGCCCTATATCGCCAGCGTCCTGATTATAATTTTCGTCTACGACCTGAGGTATTACATTATTCCCGATAAGATTTTGTTTCCCATGATTGTGGCAAGTATTGTGTATCATGCATTAAGTATCATGCTGGCGACAAATCGTGCGTTATACATTATACATAATACATTATACTATGCCGGCGGCGCGGTTATCGCATCAGGATTTTTTCTCGCACTGGTTCTGATTTCGCGCGGCAAATGGATGGGGATGGGCGACGTTAAGCTGGCTTTCTTGATGGGCTTAGTTTTGGGTTGGCCCGATATTTTAGTCGCTTTGTTTTCAGCGTTTATGAGCGGGGCTGTTGTTGGGGTGGGGTTGATTTTGGCATCAATATCAGGACGTCCGACGTCCAACGGACGTCGGACGTCCAAAGATTGGCATTATTCCTTAAAATCCCAAATTCCTTTTGGTCCCTTTCTGGTTGCCGGCACTTTTATCGCGCTGTTCTGGGGCGAGAGGATTGTCGGTTGGTATTGGGGGATTCTGTTCTAGGCGATAATAAGATGTATTATGTATAAAGTATAATGTATAATGGCAAACGCTAAAATTAAATCATTCGCTGATTTGAATGATTGGGGAGGGGGTCATAAGCTGATAACGGATTAAAAAAAGCGGTTCGTAATGCGTAATACTTGATACCTTATACATCATACATCGTTGTGTGGATAACTTTTGTTGCCAAGGGTGCCAAGAATTGGTAAAATTAGATAAAAGAGTTAATCAGTAGCAAAAATGGATTTTAAAGAACCTAAAACGTTAGACAAAAAAACAACGATTTATGTTGTTATTTTTATTGCGGTTTTGATCGTTTTGGCGGCCACAATCTATTACCTTTATTGGTATCGTCCGAAAGAAGCACGGCAGCCAGAGCAACCGACACAGGAAGAATCGCTTATCAAAGCGCAGGCGCAGGAGCTTGATCGATTGCGTCAGGAAGCTGGCGTCCAGGCGCCGACAGAAGAGCAAATCAATCAGCAGGGAGAACAGCTCGATGTTTTGCGCCAGAAAGCGAATGGCGAAGCTCTATCCGAAGAAACAACTCAGCAGCAGGCGGATGATTTGAATAGGCTGAGAGAATCGGCAAAGTAGGCTTTTGCCGCGGGCAAAAATAGCGAAGTAGAGATTTATGAATTACGATTTATGAATTACGATTTACGATTTACGAATACAATTTAAAAATTATTCTTTCCACCAAGGGTGGATCCGCCCTCGGCGGAAAATCCTAAATCTATATTCTTAAATCTAAGACAATGTTCAAAAAATATTTAATTAACATTCTATTTGTCGTTTTAATTGCCGGCTTTGCCTATTTTTTCGCGGGCGTCAACCTTGCCTTGGCTTCCGGCACTGACAATGTTTCTGGTTGGGCTTGGAGTTCGACTATCGGCTGGATTAGTTTTAACGGTGCTGATTATGGGGTCCATATTTGTGCGGGTGACTCCGATAGTCATACTGGTTGTGGTGCAGGGTCAGACGGAAAAATGGTGGGGTATGCCTGGTCGTCCAATATCGGCTGGATTAAATTTGACCCGGTTGGTCCTTATCCCTCCTCGCCTTCGCAGGCCGCTCAAGTGGACGCAAGCGGCAATATAACCGGTTGGGCCAGAGCTTGCGCCGGAGCCGCCAACGCGGATTGCAGTGGCGGAACAAATTCCAAAGCTGGCGGCTGGGACGGGTGGATAAAGTTTTTCAACATTACTCTTAATTTCATATCGTCGCCGGCGGAATTCCATGGTTATGCCTGGGGTTCGGACGTTGTCGGTTGGGTCAGCTTTAATTGCGCGGAGGGCGGGAATTGTAATAATTCGAATTATAAAGTAACAACGACCTATAACCTAAAGCCGAGCGCAATTAATTTAGACATAAGGCAAACTGCTGATTATTGCGTAGCCGGCCCAAGCATTACTACCTCTTGGACGTTTGTGGGGGATAACCAGTCTGCCTATCAGGTGCAAATATTCGAAGGTAATTTTGCAACTCTTGTTAAGGATTCTGGCAAGGTAAGTTTGACTTCTAACTCTTTTAGCACTATCGAAAATATAAAATACAATAAAACATATTCATGGCAAGTGCAGGTTTGGGATTCTAGTGGCCGCAGTTCTGGCTGGATAAAGGATACAAAAACCGTAACCACGCCCGCTCATTTGTATCCGAGCATAAAGGCGGTCGGTTTTAGCTGGATACCGGTCGAGCCGGCCAGAGACGAAGATGTTAGCTTCAGCAATAATTCGAAGTGTTACGGTGCTGGCAATGTTGAAACCGATTGCAGCTGGTCGTGGACTATTTCTAACGCAAGCTATGTTGCGCCAAGTAGTCCGACCGTGAAAGAGCCTGTAGTAAAATTCAATAGTGTTGGGGACAAGCCGGTTATCGTGCGGGCAACTGATCCTGATGGAAATTGGTGCGAAGCGAGCAAGTCAGTGAAAATTTCGGTGAAGCTGCCTAAATGGAAAGAAATAACGCCGTTTTAGGAGGGGTTAAGTATCTAAATACAATAAAGCTCTGGATTCCCGCTTTTCACCCTTCCGAGTGACCACCCGCAGGTGTGGTGCGGGGATGACAGAAAAGAAATTATGGAAAAACGTTTTCTAATATCAATTATTGTAGTAATCGCGCTAATCGTTATCGGGTTGCCGTGGTATTATTTTCTCGGGCCTGGAAAAAATTATATCGCCTATCAAAAAACCGTGGCTGGCCTATCCGGCAATGAGGCAATTTTAGTTCTGGACAACGGCCAGCAGGAAAGAATGTTTAAGGGGGAAATCACCGAGGGGATGACGGTAACCGATGTTTTAGAGGCTTCGGGCCTTGCTGGCAACGAGCAAACAGGCTTGCGCTGTTCCTTGAACGGTAAAGACGTAGGCGACCAAGCCGCCCAAGAAACGGTTCACCCGAAAGACAAGATTGTGTGCAAGTATTAACAAGGGTAAAACTTAATCTCGACAGGGACTAAGTTCCCTTACGGGGACTTAGTCCCTTTTTTGTCCGTATTGATATAAGCTAAGCTACCCGTGGATTTCTTTTCTGGTAGTGGTATAATATTAATAGCCGATGATTTACGATTTGCGATTTATGAATGACGAGAAGAGAGACCCATAAGAAGTTCTAAAAATATTCTTTCCGCCGAAGTCCTCCGGCGGAAAATCTTAAATCGTTATTCTTAAATCTTTCTTGCAGGTTTGTTATGTGGGAGAAAATAAAGCATAATTTCAAGCTTCGTGTTTCAGGCTTCGGGCTTCGGGGTGGCTTTACTCTCATCGAGATGCTGGTTGTTTTGTTCGTGGTGGCGGTTATTAGTTCGCTGCTTATCGCCAGCTATCGGACGGGGCAGAAACAATACGCTTTGGATGAGGCCGCGCAAAATCTTGTTTCCGATTTGCGACTGGTCCAGTCTATGGCCATGAGCGGGACGGGAATTTATCAATCATATTATAATTATGGCATCTATTTTAAGAAGAATGCGTCTTCGTATCAGCTTTTTGGCGACAAAGACAATGATTGTTTCTATACGTCTACCGGCAATCCCAGCCAGAGGGACACAGTCATTGAAACAACGCAACTGCCGCAAAACGTGATCATCGCGCAGGTCAGCCCAGCCGTCACTCCTCCGGGTTTACATGTTTGTTTCGCGCCACCGGCTCCCACCACCTATTTCAATCAAGTGAACAACCCAAGCTCAGTTCCGCAGGCGAGCATTACGATCCGATACGGAAGCGATGCCGCTCTTGTAAAAACCGTAATCATCAATTCGGCAGGCGCGGTAAAGGTTCAATGACCGCAGATACGCGCGGATAATCTACGCAGATCAATGCGCGGATCTATTGTGAGCGCAAGCTACGCTTAATTGTGAGCGGAACGCTCACG
>PFOG01000013.1 GCA_002792395.1 Candidatus Portnoybacteria bacterium CG_4_10_14_0_2_um_filter_44_20
TGTTCTTTAAAACATGGTAAATAATTTTGGTTAATTTGTTGGCAGCAGCCGTAACCGCATAGCGGTGAGATCGACCCTTGTCCCTTCTTTCTGTGTATTGTTTTTTGAAAGTCGGATTAACTCTGCAAATAACCATAGCTGAATACCAGATTGCATTTCTGAGATATTTGGAACCGCGTTTTGAGATAGGTGTGCGTCCCTGGTATGTTCCGGATTCTTTCAGTTTTGGATCGAGTCCGGCAAAGGCAATCAGTTTGACGGCAGAACCAAAATTTTGGATATTGCCGATTTCAGACAGGATACTCGCGCCGGTAGATTTTCCAATTCCCGGGATGGTAAAAAGCGGAGAATTTAATTTGGAAACAATACCGGCAATTTTTTCCTCCAAAAAATCAATTTGATTTTGCAATAATTTGAGATTTTCCAAAAGAAGATTCAACTCGATCTTGAAAGCCTCTTTCCCAAAACTGATACCAATGGAATTGCGGCAGGCATCATGTAATTTCTCAATTTTAGCTGAAGCTATTCCGCGCCTGCTAAGTCCCTTGATAATGGAAGTTAATTCAGAAAGCGACAGTTCGGCCATTTCTTCCGGAGTGGAAAAATCATTCAAAAGAGCAATAACGGTTTTTCCAAAACGATTGGAAAAAAGAGGCATGAATTCAGGAAATATCCGATCGGTTACCGCAATCATTTTTCTTTTCAGATCGGATGAATTAGCGATTAAATCAGCTTTTAAGCGGGTTAACTCGCGTAAGTTCATCATTTCGCCTACGGATACATTGCAACGATCGAAATTTCCAAATTTGAGCAGAACGGCAATTCTCTTGGCATCGACATTATCGCTCTTGGCTCCGCGCAAATTGGTATTTCTGAATGACTTGACTTGCAGAGGATTGAGCAGCGCGATTTGTTTTGAATCAATTCCCAGCTGCAGAAAAAAATCATAAAGATTCAGAAAATAGTGCCCGGTGGCTTCCATCCCGATCAAAAATGATTTTTCAGTCAGCAAATTCACAAATGATAATTTTTCTTGCAGTGTCTCAAATCCGGTTTTATCATTATTGATTTGCCATATACTTTCTTGTCCTTCGTCATCCAAAAGACAAAGCGAGTGAGAAAATTTTCCTACATCGATTCCAAGATAGAACATAGTTTTAATTTCTTAAAAATTAATTACTGTAAAGGTGATTCCAATTAAGAAGCTAAACTTCTCTTCTGCGACTACACCACAATCATGTATTCAGACCCGTAGTATTCGCCGGGGGCGAACCTACATCAAGTTAAATTCGTGGTCCAGCAGCCGAGAAGGAAGCAAATAGTCATAGCAAAGTAGTGCTGAGCGCCTACATGAAAAATATGATTATACTTCTCTAATCGGAGCAACTCTACTGGTTAAGAGTGTAGAAAAGAATTAATAAATTGTCTATGCTGGAATGAGATTACTATTCTTAGTATAGAGAATAATAATATACATGAAAATTTACGGCGTTGTGCCGAATTTAATTTTGGTGGTTGTTGTTTTGGCTAGTTTGTCTGTTGATTGGCAGACAGCGCTTCCTTTGGCTTTATTAGGCGGGATCTCGCTTGATCTATTTTCTACTAACCAGTTTGGTTTTTTTGCGTTAATCCTTATAATTATCAGTTTTTTATTCAGTTTTTTGAAATCTTATCTTTTTACTCAGGCCAACATCCTCGTTTCTTTAATTGCGGTTTTGATGGGGACAAGCCTTTATTACCTGCTCGCCTTGCTCTTAGCTGATTTTTTCTTACTGCTGGATTTGCCGATTTCTGTTATTTTGTCACTGGAAAATGTTTTCATCTGGCTTCCTTTAGAACTCGCCTATAATTTAGCCGGAACAATTTTTATATTTTTTTGTTTTTTCCGAAACAAACCCAGTTTTTCTGGCGTTAAGTCTAATAATCGATGGATATAGATCAAATTTTTGAAAAATCCCCTCGTAAATTAGCGGGTTTACGCCAAAAATCGTTATTGGCACGCTATTTCTCATTTCTGAATTTCCCCCCCCACGGGCTAAAAGCGTCTTTAGAGCCAGAGGAAGTCTTTTTGGACGCGCAAAGTGATCAGGGCTATAAAATGGAAGTGCCCATTAAGCGGAGGAAATTCTTTTTCTTTTACGTATTGGCGATTATTCTGTTTTTTATTTTAGTGGGGATGGCTGGCTGGCTACAGATTATAAAAGGGGGTGCCTATTTATCGCAGGCAGAAAAAAATCGGGTTCGCACCATACCTATTTTTTCTCCCCGTGGTATTATTTACGATAGGGTTGGGGAACAGTTGATTTATAATGTTTCTACTTTTGATTTGGTTGCAATACCAGCCTATTTGCCAAAAGAGGAGAATGGGCGAGAGGAGGTGTTTAGGGAGCTTGGGGATGTTTTGGGCGAAGATCCAGAAATGTTAGAGGCTGCAATGATGGGTGTTCAACCGTTTTCTTTTAACCCGGTTTTACTGAAAGGGGGCATTGAGAGAGAAAAAGCATTATTTTTAGAAACCGAGTTAAAAAATTTACCGGGAGTGGAGATTGAAAGCAATCTTCAGAGAGAATATGTTTTCCCCTTTGTTTTTTCGCATATTATTGGATATGTCGGGAAAATGACAGAAGTCGATCTTGGGGGTCGGCCAGATTATTTTTCTACAGAAACAATCGGTAAAAGCGGATTAGAGTTGGAGTATGAGAATGTTTTACGAACCCTTCCGGGCAAGAAAGAGGTTGAAGTAGATGCTTATGGCACGATTGGGCAAACGCTTCGCGTTGTTGATCCGGGCGACGCGCGCGGTCTCGTTTTGTCGATTGACGCGGATTTGCAGAATTTTATTTATAACCGATTGGGTGATGCCCTGAAACAGCTTAGGGTTTCTCGGGCCGTCGCCGTTGCCTTGAACCCGCAGAATGGCCACATTCTGGCCTTGGTGACCATTCCTAGTTTCGATAATAATTTGATGTCCCAGGGAATTAGCCAGGAGAAATACGGCCAACTCTTAAGTAATCCATTGCAGCCGCTTTTTAATCGCGCGGTTTCTGGTCAATATGCTCCTGGTTCTACGATTAAACCGTTTGTTGGCGCTGCCGCGTTGGAAGAAGGTGTCGTAACGCCGAAGACGATTATTAACGACGTGGGACCGTTGGTCTTGGGCGGCTGGACTTTTCCCGATTGGAAAACTCATGGTTTGGTGGATATTTATCGAGCCATTGCCGAATCGTGCAATATCTATTTTTATACCGTCGGTGGTGGCTATGGAGATTTTAAGGGATTGGGCGTCGATCGACTGGAAAAATATTTAAAACTTTTCGGGTTTGGCAGTCTGACGGGCATTGATCTGCCTAACGAGAAAACAGGGTTTATCCCCAGCGCAGAATGGAAAAAAGAAACGAAGGGGGAAAGTTGGTATATCGGCGATACTTACCACATGTCAATCGGCCAGGGCGATGTTACTGTTACGCCTCTGCAAATGTCGGTATTGACCGCGGCAATTGCCAACGGCGGAACCGTTTGGCGGCCTTATATAGTTGACAAAATCATTGACTCAGAGAAAAATGTTATTGAGGAGATTAAGCCTCAGGGAAGAAAGATTGACTTTGTTTCCGCGCAGAATTTGGATATAACGGGCTTTATCTCCAAAGAGAATTTGGATATAACGGGCTTTATCTCCAAAGAGAATTTGGATATAACGGGCTTTATCTCCAAAGAGAATTTGGATATAATAAGAAGTGCCATGCGCCAGACCGTTACAAGCGGGTCGGCTCAGTATTTAAAAACCCTCTCGGTTGCGGCGGCAGGAAAGACTGGTACCGCGCAGACGACTGTCGACAAGAAGAACAATGCCTGGTTTACGGTTTTTGCTCCTTTTGATAGTCCCGAGATCGAGTTAACGATTTTAATCGAAGAAGGCGTCGAGGGTAGCACCTCGGCGGTTCCGGTCGCCCGGGACATTCTACAGTGGTATTTCAATAGATAAATCCGAAATCCGAAATCCGAAGCAATACCAAATGACCAAAATTCCCACCCTACGGGTGGTCACCCGAAGGGTGAAAAACGTCTGTTTTGGTCATTTGGATTTAGAAATTAAAATTTGTTTCGAAATTCGCATTTGAGCGAAGCGAAAAGAACTTCGTTCATATTCGATATTCGAATTTTATATCATGCAGTATATTTCTCGCGAGGGCCTTGAAGAACTCAAGGTTGAGCTTAAGCAGCGTTTTAAGGCGAGGCTAGAAATTGCCAAATCCCTAGAAGAAGCGAAGGGCCAGGGTGATTTGTCGGAGAATGCTGAATACGCCGAGGCTAAAGAAAATCAGGCTTTTAATGAGGGCCGAATTATGGAGCTGGAGCAGATGATCAAAACCGCCATGGTTATTACCAAGAATCGCAAGGACGATAAGGTTAGTGTTGGGACGGTTGTTAAAACCAAGTCAGGTGAAGAAACAGCTCATTTTCATATTGTCGGATCGGAGGAAGCGGATCCAGCCAAAGGAAAAATCTCGAATGAGTCTCCTCTGGGCAAGGCTCTTTTGGGCCGCAAGATAGGGGAAACTACGAAGGCTGAAACACCGAGGGGAAAGGTGAAATACAAAATATTGGGAATCGAGTAATCGTAACGCAAATAATACGAATGATATGCCAATCTGCGGGTTGCGAATTATCATTGTCATTCCGCGCTTGACACGGAATCCAGTACATTAAAAAAATCTGGATTCCCGCTTTCGCGGGAATGACAAAATGGTTATTTGCAGTTCGCATGAAATTAACATAAAATTTGTAGATTTGCATTATAATTATAAATAATGTCTTTAGAAGATATTCGTAAAACCAGAATTAAAAAGCTGGAAAATATTAAGCAGGCCGGCGTTAATCCGTACCCGAACAAAAGCCGGAGAGATTTTCTTGTTGTTGGCGCGATAGAAAAATTCGACGAATTAAGCGGAAGCGGAGAGGAGATTAATTTAGTTGGCAGAATTCGGTTGATTCGGGAGCACGGAGGCTCTACTTTTGCGCATATCGAGGACGGCAGCGGCAAAATTCAGCTTTATTTCAAGAAAGATATTCTGGGCGAAGAGCAATATAAATTTTTCCTGGATAATTATGAGGTTGGGGATTTTATCGAAGCCGGGGGGAAATTATTTTTGACAAAAAAGGGAGAGAAAACTCTGGAGGTCAATGTTTTTCGGATGTTGGCCAAAGCGATCAATCAATTGCCGGAAAAATGGCACGGTCTGCAGGATGTGGAAGAGCGGTCGCGCCGGCGGTATTTGGATCTATTAATGAATCCGGAGACAAGAACGCGTTTTCTCAAACGTAGCGAAATCATCAAAAAGTTACGTGAATTTTTAGACCGGGAAGGGTTTATTGAGGTTGAAACGCCGATACTCCAGCCGATTCCCGGCGGCGCTTTGGCGCGGCCGTTTAAAACGCGCCATAACGCGCTGGACATTGATTTGTATCTGAGGATTGCGCCGGAGTTGTATTTAAAAAGATTATTGGTTGGGGGACTCGAAAAAGTTTATGAATTTGCCCGCTGTTTTCGCAACGAGGGCATAGACGCGACGCACAATCCGGATTTTACCATGCTCGAGTTTTATCTTGCCTACGCCGACTATGAAGATTTAATGGATTTAGCCGAAAAGCTGTTTAAATTTTTAGTGCCAACGGGTAAAATTGTTTACGCGGGGAATGAGATTAATTTAAAAACGCCGTGGAAGAGAATAACCATGAAAGATCTGATCTTGGGAGAATTTGGTCTTGATATCGAAAAAGCCGATCAGAAAGAAATAAACCAAAAATTGGCAGAACTTGGGGTCAGGCCGGAAGACGGAAAAGAAACGCGCGCGGTCGACGCCTTATTTAAGGCGATCAGGCCGAAAATTATCGAACCGACTTTTGTAATCGATTATCCGGTGGAAATGTCGCCATTGGCCAGTAGTAAGGAGGGGAATCCCAAACTGACCGAACGTTTTCAACTG
>PFOG01000012.1 GCA_002792395.1 Candidatus Portnoybacteria bacterium CG_4_10_14_0_2_um_filter_44_20
GGTGGGCTCTCTTGCGTTCTTCTTGTAGTCTTACGACCTCCTGTTTCCGTCTTTCCATTTCTTCGGCCAGCTTCCGTTCGGCCAGCTCGCGCTCTCTTGTCTCTTGTAAAAGTTGAATCTTCCTTTGTTCTTCTTGTCGAATTTGTTCTAAGAGTCTTGCTTTTTCGGCTTCCCGAAGTGGCTTTTCTGGAGTTGCCGGCAGGGGGGGGGAGGTGGCTATTGGCAGGGCATAGCCCGTTTTTTCCATCTTTTCTCTTGCCTCTTTTTGTGTTGTCGCTAAGATTGCGTAATCTCTGGCCGATGGACCGCTTTGTTCTTGCAGTTGGTATTTCCTAAATTTGTTTCTGGCCCGATACAACAACCACTGAGCTCGGAGGTGGCCCCTTTGAAGGCTGATGAGTTCTTCAAGTTTTTCGATTGCCGCTTGATAGAATTTGCGGTGGTAGAGAGATTTAGCTTCGCGGTAGAGATCTTCGGCGCTCGCCGATTTTGTTTTTGGCAGCTGCTCTGAGAGAATTTTTTTTGGCCGAAGAATTGTTGCCTCGGACAGCCCTAACGATTCCATATCTTGCGGCATTGTCCGAAAAGTTATTTTAAATCCACCGACTTCCAGCGGTTTGTTTGTGCCTTGAATAGCCGGATTTTGTTTCCCTCCAGGATTCATCTAAGAATTTTGCTCGCATTTTTTTGAATGCGTCGCGCTCTTCTCGCGGACAACAACCTTATTGTCCAGCGTCTTTTAGGGTCAAATTGATTCTGCCTAGCTCGTCAATATTTTTGACCCGGACGGTTATAACATCTCCTACTTTTACAATATCAGAAACTTGCCTAACGCGGTAGGGGGCAAGCTCTGAAATGTGGACTAACCCGTCTTGATTGGGGAGAATCTCAACCATGGCGCCGAAATCCAAGATCCTGGCGACTTTGCCCTGAAAGACTTCTCCTACTTTTACCTCGTGGGTGATGTTTTCGATCCAGGCGATTGCTTTTTCGGCGGTCTCCTTGTTTTTGGAGGTTATGAAGATGAGGCCGCTGTCTTCGATGTCTATTTCAACGCCGGTCTCGGCAATGATCTGGTTGATAATTTTGCCGCCCGGGCCGATTACGTCGCGGATCTTGTCGGGGCTAATCTGCATAGTAAAGACTCGCGGGGCATAAGGAGATAAATCGGGGCGGGGTTTGTCAATCGTCTTATTCATTGTCTCTAGAATTTCCAATCTTGCTTTTTTGGCTTGGGCGAAAGCGGCGGTTAAAATTTCCACGGTTAGCCCGTCTATTTTTACATCCATTTGCGCGGCGGTAATGCCCCGGGCGGTACCGGCAATTTTTAAGTCCATGTCTCCATGGTGGTCTTCGGGGCCTTGAATATCAGTTAGAATTTTATAGGAGGAACTATTGGGACCCAGGACTAAGCCCATAGCAATTCCGGCAACAGCTTCTTTAAGTGGGACGCCAGCCGCCATTAAAGCCATAGAGGAGGCGCAGGCGGAAGCCATTGACGAGGATCCGTTGGAGGAAAGGATTTCGGAAACGACCCTGATCGTGTAGGGGAATCCTTCTTTGGACGGGATAAGCGCCTCAATTGCTTTTTCTGCTAAGGCGCCATGGCCTATTTCTCTTCGGCCTGGACCGCGCAAAGGTTTGGTTTCTCCGACAGAAAACGGAGGGAAATTATAATGAAGCATAAAATGTTTTTTCCCCTCAGCTTCCATTGTTTCGAAAAGTTGTTCTTCGCCCGGTCCTCCCAAAGTTGTTATGGCTAAGGCCTGGGTTGTGCCGCGGATAAAAAGGGCTGAGCCGTGAGTGCGGGGCAGAAGATCGACCTGACAGGTCAATTCTCTAATTTGATCAAGGTTTCTGCCATCAGGCCTTTTTTCGGAGGTGAGGATGTTCTTATGAATCAGCTGGTCAATTTCTGTTTCCATCAATGTCTCTGCCTGCTGGATCAATTTCCGAAGATTCTCGGCGTTAGTCGCGCCTTCGCCAAGTTTTGTTTTCATATGCGCGATCAGATCCTCTCTTAGTTGAGACAATCCACCGATCTGTGGGTTTTTATGATCGGCATAAACAACGTTTTCTAGGTGTTCTTGTAAGAAAGTTTTAATTAAGGAGATAAATTCTGGTGATGGTTCTTCAAAAACAAGTTCCATTTTTTGGGCGCCGATCTCTTTCTGGATTTCTTTTTGCCAGGCGACTATTTTATTTAGGTGTGGCTGGGCAAAAGCAATAGCTTCTAAAATTTTGTCTTCAGGCGTTTCTTTGGCCTTGATTTCCAGCATATTAACCTTGCTTTCGGTACCAGCAATGACAACCTCAAAATCGCTTTTCTCTCTTTGTAGGTAGTCGGGGTTTAGGAGCAGTTTTCCGTCAATCATTCCCACGCGTAGGCCGGCAAGCGGACCATTCCAAGGGATATCGGAAACCGCGAGCGCCAAAGAAGAAGCAACCAGCGATAAAATATCCGGGTCGTTTTCATTATCAAAAGAGAGGACGGTTGAGACTACTTGAATGTCTTGTCTGATTCTTTGGTCGAAAAGAGGGCGCAGGGCGCGGTCGATTAAGCGGCTGGTTACGATGGCGTCATCCGATGGTTTGCCTTCTCGTTTGACAAAGCGGCCACCCTTAATTTTCCCAGCCGCGTAAAATTTTTCCTCGTAATCAACCGATAAGGGCATGTAATCACCGCCCTCCCGTCGATTTTTTGCCATGACGCAAGTGGCCAACACTACCGTTTCTCCGAGTTGGGCGACAACCGAAGCGTTAGCGCGTCCTGCCAGCCGGCCAAACTCAACCGCTAGCTCTTTGCCGTTTATATCAAGACTAAATTTTTTGTTTTCCATAACTAACTTGAGACGCGGAAGGGGTCTAAAACGGTTAAGAAAAACAAGAGAGAAAAGGTCAAAGGGTGAAAAGGTGAAAATAGTTTCTACTTCTTCGCGCCTTTTTTCACGTCTTCACTCTTTTACCTTTCCCGCCTGCAACGCTTTGCGATAGCAATGCGGGCAGGCCCGCCTTAAATGTTTTCACCCTCTCCGTCCCAGTAATTATTTTATTAAATATTTTTTTGTCTCTTTGCCAAGGTCAACGAAGTCATCGGCAATCTCTTTTAGCCGGCCGGAAGCGCTTCGTCCGAAAGCCAAAACTTCTACTTGGCGACCTTGATTTTTTAGATACTCAACCAAAGGCGTGAAGTCTCCGTCGCCACTGACCAAAACAATAACCTCGAGAAAAGAAGATAGTCTAATCGCGTCGACGGCAATACCAACGTCCCAATCCGCCTTTTTTAGCCCGCCGACATAAATCTGCAGGTCTTTGGTTTTCGTTTCAATTCCCAGGCGGACTAGAGCTTCGAAGAATGTTTTTTCTTCACCGCCTTCGGTGCTGACGACATAGGCAATTGCCCTGATGAGTTTTCGGCCGGCAACCGCTGTTTTCAGAATTTCTTTAAAATTTGTTCGCGCTCCATACAGATTTTTAGCCGAATGGTACATATTTTGAACGTCAATTAAGACGCCCACACGTTGTTCTTTGTGTTTAATTACAGACATGCCAGTCCGCTGATCCACGCGCTGATCTGCTACGCGGATTAACGCTGATCTTTAAAAATCATTATTTAAAAGATCCGCGAGAGAATCTGCGTAGAGGATCTGTGTTGCGATCCGCGGTTATTTCTTTAGTCCTAGCTTTTTTATTGTTTCCTGGTATCTTTTATCGTCTTTTCTTTTCAGATAATCAAGCAGCCGCTTTCTTTTTGAAATCATCTTTAAAAGTCCTCGGCGCGAGTGATTGTCTTTCTGATGTTTTTTTAGGTGGGCGGTCAGTTCTTGAATTTCTTTTGTCAGGAGAGCGGTTTGAACTTCTGGTGAGCCAGTATCTTTTTCGTGGATTTTGTGCGGCTTAATTATTTTTGTTTTTTCGGTTGTCGTAAGCATTTTTTTAGTGGAAGCCAACACAAGGCTCAAAAAATACGCCCATCGATTTACGCTATTTTTGGCGTTTCCTGGCGCAGATTGGTTGGCGCAAATTAGCTTCCACGTAACCATAGCATAAGTTTTCTAAAAAGAAAACCCCCACCATGGCATTGCGGCCGAAGGCCGTATTTGAGTGTCGCGATAATCCATCTATTCCAGAGATAAAAAATTCATCCGGTTGCTCGACAAAAAACGACTTTCACGCGCCATGATTAGTGTGGGGGAAAATAGCGGCTCGGTTGCCGCTATTTGTGGTCAGAGAGATGGAGGTTTTATTTCAAGATGCTCTTGATCCTTTCGATAATTTCTTGCGGGGTAAAGTGGGCTTTGATTAGAAAATCTTTTGCTCCCAGATTTATGGCCTTGTCGACGTCATCTCGTTGTCCAAGGTTGGAAAAGACTATAATTGGTATGTCGGACAAGAGAGGGTTCTCTTGAACGCTTTTCAGGATATCAAAACCGGTCATCCCCGGCAAAACCAAGTCAAGCAGAACCAGATCCGGTTTCTCTGCCTCGATTTTCTTCAGGCCTTCTTCGCCGTCTTTGGCCTCGGCGGCATCGTAGCCTTCCGCAAGGATTTTCTTGGCGATCAGCTCTCTTAAGAATTTATCATCTTCAACGATAAGTATTTTTTTCA
>PFOG01000079.1:0-6636 GCA_002792395.1 Candidatus Portnoybacteria bacterium CG_4_10_14_0_2_um_filter_44_20
AATAAGGATGTAGAGTTTGGCTTTTTTAAGATTAACTCCTTTTAATTTGGCTTTTCTCAAAACAATCTGCTCGGCGTGCAAGTTTTTGCTTTCAATATTATCTGATTCGGCCACAATTTTATTATTGAAAGTAATTAGCGCAGATATTCTTCCTATGGTTGCTTTGCTATTGTCGGCAATGAAATAAAGGCGGCGGATAATAGGGTTTTTTATTTTGAAATACTCTCGACGCGCCTGAATTCTTTTTGTAAGAAAGTCGGCATCATATTGGTGTAAATTATTATTAAGAAAAAATATTTTAATATTTGGAAATTTTTCAGTGATTAAGTGGGCGGTAAATTTTCTATGTTTCATTATGCCCTTTGGATAAATATAATTTTTGGGCTTTATGATCTGTAAATATTTTTCATAGTCAGATGGTTTTTCAAGAATCAATACAAAATCAACAAATTCAAGGGCGGCGACCATTTCGGCTCGTTGCCTTTCATTCATTACCGGTCTGCTAAACCCAAAACGAATTTTTGCCGTTTTATCTGCCTGAACGACGACAGCGAGTGGTCTCCCAACCTTGCTACATTCTCGTAAATAGCGAACATGCTCAATGTTAAACAAATCAAAAACATCACCAGTAAGTGTGGCGGTAAATGGTTTAATCTTTTTTGTAAGTTTTGAGAGGGTGATAATCTTCATAAGTTAAAAAGAAAGGGGGAATCCATGGAAGGAATTCCCCCTTGTTGAAGAACGAAGCTAAACATTCATCTACACGAACAGTTCCGGGCAGTGTCTGGCGATCATCGCGTCCGCGATTCTCGTCAAGTTTTCCATTGAACCGGAGTTGTCAATGATGACGTCAGCGACATCTGCGATTGCGGGGACTCCCCACTCCCTCTTGATCTGATCGCGTGGTAGCATCAGCTTCCGCGCTTCATCCAAAGAGGTGAGGTTTTGGCGAATCATCTGCCGTTGGAGGCGAACGTTTTCATCCATATCCACGTAGACGATGGCGACCTTGTCTTGCCCAAGCCGCTCGCGCAGGTGAACACCGAGGCCAGGACTGTACAAGCTCTCCAAACAGCAGAACTCAATGCCTTGGTCGCTGGTCCACGGGATGAATTCATCGGCGAACGTCCGGAAGACCCACTCCGGCCTTTCCTTCATGTTCTGATTGTTCCACTCGACGAAGTCGCCCTCCACACCCTCGCGTTCCATCGCTCGCTTCAGGAAGAAGGTGATCTTCAACCTTTTGATGCCGCGCTGATCGAGGTAGCGACCTAGGGTGCTCTTGCCAGACTCACTCATCCCGCCGATAACGAACACTTTTCTCATGCTGTAGTCCTCCAAAAAAAGTTGTATCTCACGCTTAGCCCTCGCTGGAGTGTGCGGGCCGTGGGCGACGTTCTTGATAATGTTTTCCGCCCACCGAGCGCGGATTCCGGAAGCAGGCACGCGTTTCCCAATAATCTGGCGAACCTTATTGACGGCGTCATATCCATCTACAACGAAGATATGGACGGGCGACGACGACATGAAGGCCACCAGCTCAGAGAAATAATCGCGATGCCGCACATCGCTGATGTTCCAGTAGAGCATTTCTACTGTAGCCGGTTTGAGCGTCTTGCAGGCTTCCCGCTTGATCACGAGTCCGTTCTGGATGAGGATTTGCCGTATCGAATTCACTAATCCTCTCTCGACACCGTCCGGCTTTACCACCAGCATGGAAACTTCGAACTGGCTCATAACTATCTACCTCCTTTCTTTCTTTTTGATGTACTGTGCAGGCCAGTCGATGTCAATTGCCATCAGCCAACCGGTTTCGGTAAATGCGAACTCTAGGGTTGGAAGTCGCGAAACAAGACGCAGCTCTTCAAAACCGCCCATTGGGGGCATTGCTCTACAGATGTTCCGAACCACACCGAAGGAGCAAATGTTGAGGTAGCCCGCTTCTCGGAGACGGCGGCTATCATCAAGATAGCCACGCCTTGTCACTTCCATAAAGCTTAGCTCACCAACATATGTCGGCAGTTGCCGATCGTTAATAAGCTTCGCCGGAACAGTGCCCTGCTGGATTTCAATGACCTGATTTTCCATGGAGGTGTAGATCAGCCGTCCCGCGATTGTGCGCTCATTCTAAGGACGCGGAGTAAACTCCACCCAAGTCGTTTGCGGGTATTGATTAATAACCGCTAACATCTCGTCCGTCGAGATGACTTGCTTTACGCCTTGGTCGTCGCGCCATTCCACACTGTCAGAGCTGCTCACAATGAAGAGCGGGGGGACAAGGGTGTACATCGGCTTTTCTGAAACGATGATCAGAAAAGGATACCCCTCGGCGCAGTACTCCTTGAAGAACTGCCTGACTTTGTTAGCCTCACAGGCCCGACATCTCTTCACTTTTGGATCACCAGGGAAATCTAGTGCTTTCAGCAGAGCCCTTTTTTGCAATCGCAACGGCAGGCTCAAGTCAATGCCATACTTGCTTCCCGCGCTTGCAAGGAAGCATTCATTCATTACAATCATGATTTGCCTCCTTACTAAAGTAGGTTTTGGTTTATGTCAAAAAACGATACACTATCCTAACCCCTTATCCCCAATTTGTCAACATCAATTGTTGCTTTAACCATATTTTCATCCAATCTAAAAATATCACAAATGACAAAATCTAAATCTTTTTTGTAGGCGAAGGAAGGAATAGATGAAAAAATATCCCTCTTTAATGCCATTAATCCAAGACTGTAATATTGTCGTCCCCGAAGGTTAATTTTTCTATCTTTACTGTTCGGCAACCGCGTATTTACTGATTTGATTCTACTCTTGTGTACAATAATTCGTGAATGGGTCGGTGCTAAATCTTTAGAATTTAACACAACATTGGCAATGGTCGGTTTCACCAACTCGGCATCCTTTAATTTTTTCAGAATACTTTTATTATATAAAATATTACCATCTGAATATATAAAGGGCTTCCTAAGTTTTTGTCTAATTGAATACAACAACCACGGCACGCCCAACTTTCTTCCTGATTTGCCTCCGTAAATTGATACAATCTGATTAGCACTTGGGTAGTTTTCTTTTAAGAATATGCGCAATTCACGCTCGTAATAACTAGACAGCAAAAAAACTTTTTGAAAATTTAAAGCGAGCGACATATCGATCAAATGACTCAAAAAAGGTTTACCATTTAATTTCAAAAAAATCTTGGAGGTTTTAATTTCTCTTCTCTTTAGCTCGGCGGTGATACGCCTACCTTGACCGCCAACTGCTATTACAATAGTATCAATGTCTTTCATTTGTTTGGAAAATTAGGCTTCCAACCTAAAAAGTTTTCCAAAGCATGCACTCGTCCCTTCATGTTGGAAACTGCGTGAAAGACTGCAAAATTATTAGGTACTTTCTCAACCTCAATACACATCCGAATTAGTTGGACAAAATCTTTTTTATATAACAGAACCTTGTCATATAAAGGATCTTCGTTAAATTTGACCTCGTCTTTTTCATTTACACCACCGAAACGAATGCAAATTACTTCTAAGCCATGCTTTCTTGAGTAATAACGGCCCAAATGTTCAATATAGATTTTGCTTGCTCCGTATGGAGTGTCTGGCCAACATTCTGCTTTAGGGCCAAGGTATGTACCAATCGGAACTTTTGAATAATCGTTGACGTGGACCGAACTTGCGACGATGACGCGAAAAATATTATTCTCCACCGCGGCTCGATAAACATTCTCAGCCATGACTTTGTTTTGCTGAACAATATTTTCGCTAGGAAAGTCTTCTAATGTGTCCCACGCTAAGTGAATAATAACATCATTGCCTTTGAGAATATTTCTAAATTTTTCATAATCGTCAGCAATATCCAGAACAATGGTTTCTTCGCTATCAGGTTTCTTATCTATGCACGCCAAATCAAATACATCTTGCAATTCCTTTTGCAAAATCTTTCCCAATGAACCTCGGCTACCTGTGATGACGATTCGCTTTGGTGACTTCATATGCTTTTTTTACTGCTTTTGCCATAAATTTTATGTCCTCACGATTTAACCCATGATTTACATACACATTGAACATTCTTTTGGTAATGTCTTGCGCTATCGGGCAATCCTGCTTCACTTTGCTTCGAAGCAGAACAACTTCAGTTAAAGTGAGGGGGTAAAGTTTCTTGATTGGAGCTCCAAAACTTTTTACGAGCTCCAAAAACTTATCCCTCTGGTTAGATAGATGCTTTGGCAGTAAAGCAGTTAAGTAAAAATAAGAATGCTTGGTGGTACTGTTGGTATGCTGGAATTGTATATCAGTGTCTCGGAGTAGATTTCTGAATATTTCGGCGTTCAATCTTCTTTTCTCATTATTCTTATCCAGATTTTTTAATTGCCCAATCGCAAGAGCGGCTTGTATATCTGTTAATTGATAGTTAAAGCCAATACGATCGTAGTCGTAAGCATCTAAATCGTGCTTCATAATCCCGTTATTCGCTATGGAGGCAATAATTCGCGCATATTTATCATTGCTTGTCATTACAACTCCCCCTTCTCCGCAAATAATATGTTTCGTCTGATATAGACTAAAGCAGCTTAAATCGCCAAAAGAACCAACATACTCGTTCTCATATTTTGCGCCGGCTGCTTGAGCGCAGTCTTCAATTAAGACCAGCCTATGTTTATCAGCTATTTTTCGTATTTCCTTGATTTTGGCTGGTTGTCCATACATGTGAACTGCAATTATTGCTTTTGTCCTAGGATTAATTTTTTCCTCAATCTTCGCCGGATCCATGTTAAAATCTTCGGGACCAATGTCCACAAAAACAGGCTTCCCGTTTTCCTGCAAGACTACCGAGCAATCAGCTATGTTTGCTAAAGCTGGAACAATAATTTCGTCATCTTTTTGTAATTCAAGAGCGACGACCGCACAATGCAATGCGGATGTTCCGGAGTTGACAGCAAATGCATATTTTTTACTATGCAACTCCGCCATAAGTTTTTGAAATTCAATAACTTTCGGTCCACCATCGGGTTTTGATAAGAAACCGCTCTTTAATACCGCGACAACATTCTGAATGTCCACTTCACCAACTATTGAATGGTTTATTTTATCTAAAATAGCCTGTTGAATAATTTTATTCTTTACTTCCTCCGGTTTTAAATTGATCTCCGGTAGATCTTTAAGGTCAACCCATTTAATCTTATATTCACCTTTATATTGCGTCCCAACCTGAAATTCTGGTCCTTGTCCTGTGCCTATTTGCCCATCAATGATATTGCAAAGATAAAAAAATTCTTGCTGACCTTCTATTTCTGGTTTATCACCAAGTCTTTGTAAAAAAAGTTTCTGCGCCTCTATTTTAACTCCCAATTCCTCAAGGCATTCGCGTTTAACGGCTTGTTCGTGAGATTCGCCAGATTCTACAGCGCCGCCGGGTATAACCCAATAAGAATTATTGCCTTTAATGCGGTTAATAAGCAGGATTTTACCCTGATTAATAATAATAGCGCGGACTCGCTCTGTTATTTTTTTTGGAATATTAGCCATATTCGTAAAGAATTTTTAATATTTTTTTCCTTACCATCTTGATCAAGAACATTGATTAAATCACAGCTGAATTTCCTACAGATGTTTATTAGTTCATGCGTATAGTAAAGCCTAATAATATGAACTAAATTTTTTGTCTTACTACCTCTTTTAACTTCCCGAATTTTCGTTACGCTTGTAGATGTTCTAAAATCAAAATATCGATTGAAATAAAGCTTCGTTCCATCTTTTAATAAAACAAATTCTTTTTCTTTATAATCTTTTGTTAGAGCGACAGGATTAATAATTTCGATGATTAATCTGCCTCCTCGCTTAGTATACTGACATAATCTTTTTATAAACAATTCATTTTTCTTATCGTCCTCTAAATAACCTAATGAAGTAAAGATATTCAAGACCGCATCAAATTTCCCGGTAATTTTCTTATTCAAAATATCACCAACAATATAAGAAACATTTAATCCCAGTTGTTTGGCTTGTTTTTTTGCGAGGTTGATAAAATAATCACTTATATCAATGCCAGTTACCCTATACCCTAAAGCTGCTAAACTATTTGAGATTCTTCCATAACCGCACGGCGCATCAAGAATGCTCTTACTGTTCCTGGGTAAATATTTTACAATTATGCGAGCTTCTTTTTTATTGCGTTCCTTTGTTAATATGTTTTCTTTCTCTTTCATATACCGCTCACCCCAAACATTACCTCTGGCTTTGTACCAATCTTGATGACCGCCAGTTATTTTGCGGATTGTTTTGTCTTGATATTTTATGTAGTCCATAGATTATCTTATTAAATCATCAAGCGAAACATCGAGAGCTTTAGCGAGCTTCTGAATCGTTTCAAGAGTAGGATTTGGGTTTTGATCAAGTTCAATTTTAACAACTGTATTAAGCGAAATATCAGCTAATTTTGAGAGCTTGTCTTGAGAAATACCATTTTCCTGCCGTAATTTTTTTATATTTTTTCCAATTGTTGACATATTTGTTTGCTGGATATATTATTAAAATGTAAGGATTGTGATATAATATGCGTATCCCTTCTATTATTATGTTATACGAAAAAGCTAAAAAGGTCAACGAATTTCAAGGGAGTTCCTTTGTGTCGCCCGCG
>PFOG01000079.1:6699-7201 GCA_002792395.1 Candidatus Portnoybacteria bacterium CG_4_10_14_0_2_um_filter_44_20
GGCGAAGCCCGCAAGCAGGCTAGCAAAAATTGGGGGAGTTTGAGGGGGAAAATTTTTGCCAGCCTGCTCACCGCGCCGAAGGCGCGACTGGGGTGGGAGCGGCTCCGCTCTCTTGTTCCGTCAAGATAAGCAAAGCAAAACATTTTTCAATTCATTTTAGAAAAAAATTTTGCGTGCGACTCATTAAAAGAAAAAGAGAAAAATGTTTTGCTTTGCGCCGCCGTCAGACGGGCGGAGCCGCGGGGCGGGTTCTGCGTTCGTCAGGGCGCAGATTGTCGCTCAAAGAAGGTTCGCGTATTTTCAAACAAAGGGCACTAATAATTTTGATAATTAAGTGACGGGGTGAAAATCCTCTCCCGTGCACCATCCTACGCTAAAGCTTCGGATGGCAAGGCCAAAAAAACAAAAAGTTTGTTTTACGAAGCTTTGGCAAAGTAGGACGGTTAGCTCAGTTGGTTATCCCGAGTCCTCGGGATTTACACCGAGGGGGGCATGGGATTGC
>PFOG01000128.1 GCA_002792395.1 Candidatus Portnoybacteria bacterium CG_4_10_14_0_2_um_filter_44_20
ACCAACTATTTTCGCATATTTCGCATCGTTGTTCGTATTTTTCGCATTAGATTATTAGTTCTTCTTAACCCACTCGTTTTTACTCTCGTCAAACTCGTATAAATCCAAAGGTTTGCCGGCCATCGTGTCTTCTCCCTGCTTTAACGCCCAGTCGCTCTCCCCCGGCTCGAAATAGGCGACAACTTTATACGCCGAACTTTTCTCCCCGGCCGACACAAGAATTCGCCCCATGATATGGCCGTCTTCGTACTCGACATAAGCATAATTATTGCCATCGGAAACAAACCAAAACCGCGTTACATACCACTTGCCCCCCAAAACCGGCTTGGCGGGCGAAAGATCGCCGATTTTGCCGGCAATATCTTTCATTGTCGTCTGCCGTGCCGCTTGCGACGCCTGCGGCTTTGTTTCGTTTGAGGTCGTTGCTTCGCTTTCGACGCCGCTGGTCGCTTCTTGATTCAATCTGTTATTCGCCTCTTTCAACATTTCCCAAGGCATCTTTCCATACTGCCATTTATTGACCCCAATCCAGGCAAGAAACAAAGCGCCCAAAACAATAAAAATGGTCAGATATTTTCTTGTGGAAGATATTGCTGGCATAAAATCTTGCTGTTTTTTATACGGTGAGCCGTTGCGCGGATTCGAACCGCGGACCTACTCCTTACCATGGAGTTGCTCTGCCAACTGAGCTACAACGGCCTACTCGCTCTCCACTATCGATTTCTTGCCTCCATAATAACCGGGTTATGTGGGCGGGGAGGGACTCGAACCCCCGTAGTCCAGAGGACGTCAGATTTACAGTCTGATGCAATTGCCGCTATGCGACCCGCCCGTAAAAATATCCAACCGCTTCGCTGTAATTATGCCACAATTATCATATCCCATCTCTTATAGTTTTTCAACAAAAAAAGCATAGCTCCAATCGGAAGCAGTTTCGATCCGCGTTCCGAACAAAAAGCAGAAACAAACAGGCTTGGGGCCAACGGCCCCGTTTAGCGGGACGACCTACGGTTTATCCGCCTTGCCCACGCCCGAGCCTAAGGAGCCTGAGGCCGGGATTGGACCGGCGACCTACGGTTTATCCCGTACAAAATATGCCTATGCCAGTGAGCCGGAGGTGGGATTCGAACCCACGGCTTGTAGTTTACAAAACTACTACTCTACCCCTGAGTTACTCCGGCATATTTATACGGGACTTCGCAAAACCGCTGCTCCCCACTCCGCGCTTGACTTGCTATAATACGAGATATCACTGCCTGCCCCGTAGTGAAACGAAATTTCTACTATGGGGAGCTACGCTGGCAAAAGCAAAAAGAAAAGACGCAATTTAACCGCGCGTCCGGTCTATGTTTGCGATTCGCTGTTTTTATTTTCACCGACAACCGGGCCGGCTTCTTTAATTTTCATTTCTTCCAACTTCATTTTTGCCATTTCGTCTTCGGGGTTCAGCCTTAAAACCTCCTCGAAAGCAGCCGTAGCATCCTGCTGATTTTTACATTCTAAATACAATAAACCTAATTCCCGATAAGCCTTTATATCCTTTGGATTCTGCCTCAAGCTCCGCAAAAGATGTTCCTCTTTTTGCTCCACAGTCATTTTCAGTCTGGCCACTAATTTCAGTTTTTCGATTTTTTTCATCCGCTTTTCACTCACCCACTCCCGTGATTTTACCGCCAGCTCTTGAGACTTATTCCTGGACTTGGCGATTAAGGAAACGAAAAAAGAATCGATTTTTAGAAACAAAATTCTGGTCCGGCGCAATAATTTTTCCGTCCAACCAAAAAACATCAACCAATGATAAGGTCTTGTGGCCACTCCCCTAATAAGACCAACAGCCACATTTTGCATCTTCGGCAGAGATTCTCCTTCCGGCTCAAGAGGTAATTTCGTTAAAATAGGAATTTTTCTTATAACAATCGCGGCTATTCCGAGAAGGGCCAAAAGCATCAAAAGATAAAAAATGATGAGCAACATGTTACTTAGATCAAATGTGAAATCTTGAGAATCGACCTACCTTGATATTTTCTCCGGTCTTGGCGATGCTTTCTTGGAGCAGATCGCCGACCGTCTTAGAAGCGTCTTTAATAAATGGCTGGGAAAGTAGGGTTTCCAGGTCGGCCGGATCACAAGCCGCAATCTGCATAGCCAAATCACGCGCTAACTTCTTAAAATCGCTGTTTCTGGCCACAAAATCCGTCTGGCAAGATAATTCTAACAAAACGCCTATTTTGCCATTACTATGAATATAAGCCTCGACCAAGCCCTCTCTGGTTTCCACTCCCGTTTTTTTAGCCGCCAGAACACTTTCTTTCGCCTTTAAAATTGCCATTGCTTTTTCAAAGTCGCCGGCCGCCTCCTCGACAGCCTTTTTGCACTCCATAACCGAAAGGCCAGTGTCTTCCCGAAGTTTTTTAACATTATTAATATCCATGAACTTAAAATTCAAATTTCGAAGCACCAAATTCGAAACAAACCATAAATTCAAATTACCAAATTTCCTAAACCGTTTATGATTTTAAATTTTGGTCATTTGTATTTGTTTCTGATTTCTTATTTTCCACCTCGGATTTAACGCCTTTCTTTCCTTCCTCGATCGCTTTTACGGCATAATCGGCCATTAATCGCAAAGCTGAGAGCGCGTCATCGTTGGAAGGAATCGGATAATCGACAAGCTTCGGATCAATGTTGGTATCGCAGAGTGCGACAATTTTAACACCCGCCGCCCTCGCCTCCTTAATAGCCAACAGATTCTTTTTGGCGCTAAAAACAAAAAGCGCGTCAGGTCTTTTGGTCAGCTTCTTTATACCACCGAATTTACGTTCCAGTTTTTTTATCTCTTCGTTGAAATCATGCTGCTCTTTTTTGGTATACTTGGCCAGTTCGCCACCCTCTTTTTTTCTCACCAAATCCCTGAAATGATCCAGCCGTTTTAAGATAATCTTGAAGTTAGTTAGCGTTCCCCCGAGCCATCTCTCGGAAACATAAGGCATTTGACATAACGGGGCCGCTTCTTCGACAACCATTTTTGCCATCGGAGTAGTGCCAACAAAAAGAATATTCCCGCCGCTGGCCAAAAGCGTCCGTATAAAATCCAACGCCTCCTTTAATTTTTCGATTGTTTTGTCGAGGTCAATAATGTGGATATTATTCTTTGAACCAAAAATATACGGCTCCATTCTGGGAGTCCATTTGGTTACCTGGTGGCCAAAGTGCACCCCAGCTTCAAACATTTCTTCGTTGGTCGGGAGAGACGAAACACCCCTGCCCGATGACGTTTGTTTTTTCTCTGCCATGGCTTAAAAATAAAACTGATACCAGCCGTCCGTGACCGCGCCCCGCAAGATACGAGGAACGCTACAGACAAACCTGATATCATTATTCACGATGCGATATCACCTTATTCTTGCTATTATTACTCACAATTATACACGCTTTAGTTATTTTAGCAAGTATCCCGAAAATAATCCACCCCCATGGCAGATAAAACCTAATCGCCGCCGGACAGACACAAAAGCACTTGTCAAAAATCTGATTTATGATAGAATAGCGAAGTAATCGCTAAAATACGAATGAAAATAATATACGAAACCTTGTCGAAAAATTCGTATATTAGATAAATTCGCCTATTTTCAAACACATTCCATGAAAAAAGACATTCATCCCAAATATTATCAAGACGCGATAATAAAATGCGCTTGCGGGAACACGGTTAAAACCGGGGCAACGCAACCGGAACTAAGAGTAGAGATCTGTTCGGCCTGCCACCCCTTCTATACCGGCAAAGAAAAACTAATCGACACGGCAGGACGAGTGGATAAATTCAAGAAAAGAATGGAAAAGAAAGGAACGAAAGTCACAAAAAAAGAGAAACGGCAAAAGCGCCAATCGCGCAAAGCAACAAAAGCGTAAGCGTTTTTCAATATGGCTAAAAGTATTATCTTGGAAATCCGTGCCGGGGCGGGAGGTGACGAAGCGTCTCTTTTCGCCGCCGACCTTCTCAGGATGTATCAAAAATACGCCCAAAACCAGAATTGGGTGTTTTTGCTTTTAGACACCCATCCCTCTCCCCTTGGCGGCTATAAAAGCCTGACGGCGGAAATTAAGGGAGAAGACGCCTACGACCAGCTGCAACATGAAAGCGGTGTCCATCGGGTACAACGCATACCCAAGACGGAAAAAAACGGCCGGATCCACACTTCAACAGCTAGTGTGGCAGTTTTACCAAAAGTAGAGACAGTTGAGATCCAGATAAATCCAAGCGATTTGGACTTCGCGACCTTTAGATCGTCCGGACCAGGCGGCCAGAATGTTAACAAAGTTGAAACTGCCGTCCGCCTAACGCACCGGCCGACCGGCATCATTGTTGAGTGCCAAGTCGAACGATCGCAAATCAAAAATCGGGAATTGGCGATGGGAATTTTAAGGACTAAAATTTACGATATCCAACAACAACGGCAACAACAGGAAATCGCCCAGGAACGGCGCGACCAAATCGGCTCAGCTATGCGCGCTGAAAAAATCCGTACCTACAATTACCCCCAGAACCGGATCACCGACCATCGAATCGGCAAATCATGGCACAAT
>PFOG01000213.1 GCA_002792395.1 Candidatus Portnoybacteria bacterium CG_4_10_14_0_2_um_filter_44_20
TAATTCCTCCGTCTTCATCATAGAGCCGGTAAAACAAGGAACCGCTCAAATCAAAGACGCTTCCTTTTATTTTAAGAGGCAGGCCGATATTATCTCCTTCTTTCGGCGCGAATATTTTTATTTTGGAATCTTTTTTTATGTCTTGAGAAAAATCCTCGCCCTCTTCAGGTAACGGGGCAATTGCCGCTTTCTGACCAAAATAATAAAAACCAACAACAACCGCCAATATTGCTATAATTACCGCTAATGCTTTCATGAAATGAATTTACTACTCAATTTAATTATAGCACAAAAAAACCATCCCACCTTGCGACGGGATGGTTTAGTTGGGAAAATGCGCGTTACTTTGAACTACAAAACCAATAATTTTGCGTCTGTTTTGCGTATTAAGTTTCGCACGCGAAACCGACGCGAAAATACAAAACCAAACTGAAGCAAAAAAAGGTATTTCATTTGAGATAATAATTCATTAAATTTCCGCTTCATTTTTTTCTTTTTTCCAAAAGATATAAAACATCGTAAGAAAAATAATAAATATGGATCCTATCATTGCGCCCTGTCCAATACCGTCTTTTTCTTGAACAGAAGTTCCTTTATCTCGCAATTTAATTAGCAGCCAAATTGAAATCAGGGTTAGAATACCTACCACTATCCAAGAATTGATACCGAATAAAGCATCCAAGGTTGGAGCTTTGCCATTGATAGTAACTTTAGTGGCTGCCTGTAAGGTTTCTTTCACAAAAGCAGCCCATGGCCCCCAAATCACTAACCAGCCACCAATGCCCATGCCTAAAAGAGTGAGCCAATAACCCATAAGGCCGCTGGCTGCTCTTAGCGGAGCACCCACAATACAACTACCTGATAGCACCATTCCAATGGCAAAAATAATTGCCCCAATTATACTGGCCGCCCAGAAGAAGGGTTTGGGCGCCATCGTTGCCAGACCTAGGGCAGATAAAATATGAAAACCGATCATGGTAAGTAAAAATGCCCAAATAACCGCTCTGATGACGCGATAATCCTTACTAATCAGCATATTGGCAAAGCCATTATACATACAGAAAAACCCCCTGCGTAGTACAAATCCCAACAGAAGGCCAACCACAAAGCCAATAATTAAGAATCCTTCCATAATATTTTTTTACTCTCCTCGCAGCAATTAGTTTTTTTAAAATAATTACTACTTAAGAGAGAAAGCAATTAATTTTATTAACTGTTTATGTTTGAAACGACCTTTATCATTTTTTAATAATCACCTGCCATTTGGCTGGGCCTAATTTTTTAACCTCAACCTGATATCCCCGGCTTTGAAATTCCGTTGGGAAATTATCTACTACCGGCGGGTGATCTACTAAAATTTCTAATATCTTTTTCCCTGCCCTTAAATCTTTTTCTATCTCCTCGCTTTTTTTGATAGCGGTAATAAGAGTATAGGGACAAATCTCCCCTTCTAAATTTAATTTGATAATTTCTGGGTCCATGGTAATTTTATCGCGCGTTAGTAATTTTTTATCTCGGCCCAATTTTGGCCAACCAAGATGTCAACCAAAGGCGGGGTGGCCAAATAATTTTTGTTCTCCACCACTTTTTTTATTTATTGATTGGTAAAGTAAAATGGAAAGTGGTTCCTTTATTTTCTTCGGACTCAAACCAAATTTTGCCGCCGTGAGCCTCAATAATGTTCTTGGTAATAAACATGCCTAAGCCGGTTCCGGAGGTGTCTAATTTTACGACATTGCTGGCCCTAAAGAATTTTGTGAAGATTTTTTCTTGTTCGTTCTTGGGGATGCCGACGCCATTGTCTTGAACTCGAAACTCCACGTTTCCGGCGCCGGAAAGAAGCTCGACCGTGATTTTTCCGCCCGGATGCGTATAGTTGATGGCGTTGGTAACGAAGTTTGTTAGGGCGATGTTAATTTTCTCTTTATCCACTTTTACGAGCGGCAGAGGTGAGGTCGGTTTTCGCCAGACAAGTCTAATGTCTCTGCTCTTAGCTTTTTCTTCCAGGCTGTCGACAACCGAATTGGCGATTTCTTCGGGCGGGGTGTCGATTGGCTCGTAAAGAAATCTTCCTTCTTCGATTCGGGCTACGTTCAAAAGATCGTTGATTAGATCAATCATTTTTTCGTTGCTTTGATAGGTTCGCTCCAATAGCTCGCGTTGTTCTGGGCTAATGTTGCCGCCTTCTTCGTCGAGCACCATCCTTAGGGCCCACTTTATGGCTGAAAGAGGCGTTCTTAATTGGTGGGCGGCTAGTGAGACAAATTCTGTTTTCATCCTTTCGATCAATTCTTCGCGTTCCCGCGATTCTTTCAACTCTTTCGTCATATCGTTGAAGGTGGCAATCAATTCGCCAAACTCAGTCCTGGATTTTACGTTGATTCTTGCGTCCAGATTCCCCTTTTTTATTTCTTCGCAGGCAGCAGTAGTTTTTTTTAGGGGAAGGATGATTATTTTAAAGATGAGCAGCAGAAAGAAAACCGAAAATAGCGAACCAGTTAACGCGATCAGGCTGTTGTATTTTTGCATGACGACGATAGGCGCATCAATGGCTTCAGTTGAGAAGCCCAGCTGAATAAATTTTTCGTCCGATGGATAAATAATGTCATAAATGCTGGCATTCTGATAGGTTTCCTGGATTAGCAGATAACGGTGGCCCTTGAGCAGATCGGCTATGTTTTGTCCGAGGGAGACCTCGCGTCCTATTTCGTTTTCTTGGCTTGATAGCTCTATGGCGCTGTCTTTGTTGACCAGTCTGATAAAAACAACGTCACTGGTTTTAGCCATTTCCAAAAGAAAGGTTTGCGTGAGACTCGGATTGTCAGTTTTCTGCTCCTGCTTTTCGCTTAAGGAGGCGACTTTACTTATCAGCTCGGCGAAGTAAATCTTTTCGTTGATGAGAGACTGGATTAACGCTTGGCGATGTTGAAGGGTCGCTATGTAAATTAGGGCGAAATTGCTAAGGATGATCAAAGAAAAAACCACCGTAAAAAAAACCGACAGAGAATATTTTTTGACTTTTTTATCCATAAACTGGTTGCGCTGGGCCACAAAGGCAAGCCGGATGGAAATTTAAAGGTTCTCTAAAACTTTCAGCTCCAACTGGTCGGTTGCGGTGTCATAGGTCGCGAAAGACGGTTTGTAGAACTGCCCCGCCAGATTGCCCGAGTTGACTAGCCATGTGCCGTCACTTTTCTCTTCCCATGGCTTATGGGTGTGCCCATAAAAAACTATATCATATTTTTCGCTTTTCGCTAAATCTTCGGCCAGCCGGGGGAAATGCGTAAAAGCGATTCTTCTGTCATCGATATTGATTATGCCGATCTTTCGGTGGGCAATGACGTTGGCGAGGGGATGGCTTTTTAGGGTTTCCGACAGCGAATAGTCGTCGTCCATATTACCAAAAACAAGCTGGATTTCTCCGGCGTAGAGTCCGCTTAATTCTTGCAGCGTTTCAAAAGACGCGATATCACCACAATGGATAATCTTTTGGATGTCGTTTCTGTTTATCCATGCAATAGCTTTGTTAAGCGTCGCTAAATTGTCGTGCGTATCGGAAATGATAGCGATTTTCATAATTTCATTCTATCTCAACGTGAGCGTAAAAGGAAGTTTTTGCCGGCATCAAAAAAACAGCTATGCGAATATGGCTGTTTTGCCTCCCTCTTTTATTTGACTAACAACACAGAGAAGACGATAAGGAGAATAAAAAACAAAGCGACAAGCGTATAAATCAATAATTTAAACGCCTCTTTCTTTGAATCGTTTAGATAAAGTATGACAGGCTTTCCTAAAACAAGCAGACTGGTGATAGCGGCTGATAAAACAAAAAGAAGCAGAAGCGCGACGGGCATCCAAAAGCTTTTGACTTGGCCAAATAAATTTTCCCCGTTAAACATCAGCCAGGCGACGGCCGATGTGTAGAAAAAAACGCCGATTGCGTCTAAGATGCCTCGGAGAATTAATTTGTTTGAGTTGTTCATAGGAATAAAAATAAGATTAAATTATAATATTAAATTATAATATAAAGCGTAGTATTCTTGAATTAGTCCGAACCCCAGTAGTAAAGCAAAGCTTACTACGGGGCACAGCGCATTTCGCCGCCTGCGGCGGCGAGCCTGCCTGCCGGCAAGGCAGGGAAGTCCCCTCGCGAAAATTCGGAAAGGCGGCGGAGCCGCACCGCTGACAATTCCACCCCGTTAGAGGCAGAGGCGCTGCGAGCCCTCGCGGCCTCTAACGGGGTTCAAGTTTTTCCCTGCCCCGTAGCGTCCCGCTAAGCGGGACTGCTACCGGGGTTTGGCGGCATTCAATCCAAGTATTCGCAAAGCGAATATGAGAAATTATTCTTCAGGTTCAGACCGTAAAACTGCTTCTTCTAAATAATGCTTTGCTCGGCTAAATTCTTTTGCAAGTTTATTAAGAGTGGAAAAACCAATGACACCTTCTAAATCAATAACCGGATCAAGTTTGTTTCCAAGCATTGACACGCTTGTAATCATGGGTAGTCGAGCGGACCTTTCTTTTTTTAGTTCGCCTCGTGATTGCACAGAAGCGACATTAGTAAGTTGCAATCTTTCCAGTTCTTGTCTAATACCGGAAGCAATCGCGACAAGATACTCGGCATTTTGCTTTATATCTTCAGATTTATTTTTAACACTTTGTGCAAATTCTTCGTATTCACCCAGATATGCGATTGCTTCTCCTGCGAGTTCGGCGATTGCTTCTTTGGTGCGATCAACGCCACCTTCTTTTGCACTTGCTACAACCCCACTGCGATCCATAACTTCTCTAACACGATTTACCATTTCCGATTGTCTTATAATCGCAATTCCATCGTTTTGCTCATCAAGAGTGCCAATTTCAACACCCAAAGCTTGGAGTTCTAGTGAAATTGCTTTTTGTTCATTTTCCGGCAATCTTTCAAAAGCTATTTTAAAAGATTGTTCAATCTCTTCTTCTCTCTCTGTAGACAAATCTCGAAATTGCCATGCGGATTCTTTAATAAACGAAAGATGTCTTGCTACCTCCGGGGTTTGTATTTTTTCTCCCTTTTCTTGTGGAGGGACACCACCTTCAAATTTTTCTGACATAATATTTTCCTTAAAAATTAACTTGTTAATTTGTTATAGAAAGTGGACTAGACTTTCTATGAATTTATTTGGATTAAGGATTAAAAAATTTTCTTCCCCCAAAATGCGAAATCGTGAATTCGTTTTTACC
>PFOG01000174.1 GCA_002792395.1 Candidatus Portnoybacteria bacterium CG_4_10_14_0_2_um_filter_44_20
GACAATATGTCGGGCGCTTACGGGAAGAAAATCTTATTAAACGTTCCGTAAGGGATAACCAAAGGTGCTATGTTTTGACTGACAAGGGGAAACGTTTTGTCTTGAAGTATAATATTGATAGTCTCGAGCTATCTAAACAACAAAAATGGGACGGTAGATGGAGATTTATTATTTTTGATATCCCCGAAAAGAAAAAGGCTGCTCGTGATGCCTTGCGGCGTAAATTTAATAAACTGGGCGTGCTTCAACTGCAAAAAAGCGTTTTCGTTTATCCCTTTGATTGCAAGAAAGAAATTGATTTTGTGTCCGATTTCTTTGGGGTGGCCAATGACATTCTTTATTTGGAATCCAAGGTTTATGAAGTAGAAGAGGATTTAAAAAGTTTTTTTAATCTTTGATCGGCAGTATTGTTTTATGAATTTTTATGCGGGCAATTGGGGCTGGTGTAGTTTTCCCTGAATTAATTGTAGATTTACGAATTAATTGTGGGTTCACGCAAAATTACGCTATAGCGTAATTTTGCGTGGAGAGGTTGCGCAAAATTAAAATTTTGCAATAGCGTAATTTGGCGTGAAGAGGTTGAGAGAGGTTGAGATTTGTCTGTCGGACAGAGTTAATTTTACAGGGGCGGGGCGAGGTGTTATATTTTATTTGTAACTTTAAGGCAAATTTTTAGATTAAAATTGTTATGTCTTTTATTTCACAGATTTTTGGCGATTCAAATCAGCAATGTTTGGATGAAATCCAGCCCTTGGTAGAGCGGGTCAACGAACTCGAAAAAGAATTCGAGGTTTTTTCCGATGAGCAATTAAAAGATAAAACGAAAGAATTCCGCAAAAGGTTATCTAAGGACGAGACATTAGACGATTTATTGCCAGAAGCTTTCGCGGCGGTTCGTGAGGCCTCGAGGCGCGCCATCGGACTGCGCCATTTTGACGCACAAATATTGGGAGGGATCGTTCTTTATCGGGGAAAGATTGCCGAGATGAAAACGGGGGAAGGCAAAACTTTGGCGGCAACGCTGGCCGCCTATTTGAACGCTCTGGGGGGCGGAGGCGTTCATATTGTGACAGTTAATGATTATCTGGCCAAACGCGACACCAACTGGATGGGTGCGGTCTATCACGCTCTCGGTTTGAAAGTCGGCTGTATTGTCCATGACCGAGCGTATTTATATGAACCGGCTGTCGTGGATAAAAATGAGGTGACGGTTGAGATGCAAAATTTAAAAGAGGTGCCGCGAAAAGCTGCCTATGAGGCGGATATTACCCACGGGACAAACAACGAGTTCGGCTTCGATTATCTTCGCGACAATATGGTTTATGATTTATCGCAGATGGCCCAACGTGGACATAGTTTCGCGATCGTCGATGAAGTCGATTCTATTTTGATTGATGAGGCGCGAACTCCTTTGATCATTTCCACGCCCGACGCTGAATCAACAAAATTATATGAAACTTTTACCAAGGTTATTCCTAGGTTGCAGGAAAATACCGATTATAATATTGATGAGAAAATGAAGGCGGCAACCTTAACCGACGACGGTATCGAGAAAGTTGAGAAAATTATGGGAATTGATATCTATGGCGAGGGGAGTGTTCGCTATGCTCATCAGCTGGAAGAGGCTCTGCGCGCTCATGTTTTATTCAAGCGGGACCGCGATTACATCGTTAAAGACGGAGAAGTCATTATTGTTGATGAATTTACCGGACGTTTGATGTTCGGTCGGCGTTATTCCGGCGGCCTGCACCAGGCGATCGAAGCCAAAGAAGGCGTTAGGGTCCAACAGGAAAGCCGGACTTTGGCGACGATCACTTTCCAGAATTATTTCAGAATGTATAAAAAACTGGCGGGGATGACGGGAACTGCCTATACCAACGCCGAAGAATTTAGCCAGGTTTATAAGCTGGAGGTGGTGGTTGTGCCGACTAATAAACCGATGATAAGAACGGACTCGCCGGACAGGATTTATCGCACTGAGCATGGTAAATTTATGGCGGTGGCACAAGATATCAAGGAGCGGCACGAAAAGGGCCAGCCGGTTTTAGTGGGCACGGTTTCTATCGAGAGAAATGAATTATTGAGCGCGTTGCTGAAAAAAGAGGGCGTATCGCACCAAGTTTTAAACGCGAAAAATCACGAGAAAGAGGCGCAGATTATTTCTCAAGCCGGAAGCCTCGGGGCGGTTACGGTCGCGACCAACATGGCTGGCCGAGGAGTTGATATTATCTTGGGGGGGCGTGTTGATGATGACGCGGGCGATAAATTATCCGACTGGCGGAAAACGCACGACAAGATAGTCGAACTTGGGGGTTTGTGCGTAATGGGTACCGAACGCCACGAGGCGCGGCGAATCGATAACCAGCTAAGGGGCCGTTCCGGCCGGCAGGGAGATCCCGGCTCTTCGCAGTTTTTTGTTTCAATGGAGGATGATTTGATGCGGATATTCGGTTCGGATAAAATAAAAAGAATGATGGAAGCTTTAAATGTGCCGGAAGATCAGCCAATTGAAAATAAAATGATTTCCAAAGCCATTGAATCCGCTCAAGGGAAAATCGAGGGTTATAATTTTGATATTAGAAAACATGTTTTGGAGTATGACGACGTGATGAATAAACAGAGAGAGACGATTTATCGCAAGCGGAAAGAAATTTTGCTCAGTAGCGACAGTAGCCGCCAGCAGGCGGACCCACCCACCCCCCATGTCGTCGACCGCCTGTCGGCGGCTGATGGAGTTACAGGCGATTCGGCCGCTGATGGGTCTTTTGAAGAGAATAAAAAAAACCTTTCTTTAAAAGCTCAAATCTTAGGGATGGTGAAAAATGAGATAAAAAGGATAGTTGATTTTCACGCACCAGAAGATTATTACGATAACTGGAATTTAAAAGAGGTCAGCGAGATTGCCAACGCGATTTTCGGGGTTTCCGATGAGGGTAAAAACAAGATAAAAGAATTTAAAGATAAAAATGAATTAGTTGCTCATCTCAACGAATTGGCCGAGGCGAAATATTCTGAAAAGGAAAATCAGCTGGGTGCGGAAAATATGCGAGGCGCTGAAAAGGCGATTTTGTTGAGAACGATTGATATGCTCTGGATGGACCATCTGGATAATATGGACCATTTGCGCGATTCTGTGCGGTTGCGCGCTTACGGTCAAAGAGACCCGTTGGTTGAATATAAAAACGAGGGGCATAAGATGTTTCAGCAGTTGCTCCAGGCGATTCAGGGGCAGGTAGCGGCCATGATTTATAAAGTAGAAATACAGCAGTCCATGGCTACCTCGGCCAATCAGCCGATGAGGCTAAATAGAGACGAAACAGTGGGTGGTGGTTTGTCGGGAGGCAACCAGACGGGAAGAAATGATCCGTGCCCATGCGGCAGTGGGAAGAAATATAAGAAATGCCATGGGAAATAACATATTAAAAAAAGAAAGGCCCTCCTCCGAAGAATTGGGCCTCCAAGCAGTTATTTTGGCTTAGCTAAAATCTAAAGAACAACCGTCTGAAATCCTTTGTCGGTAATTATGAATCCGATGTCAGGAAGATTTTCATAACGGCGGCGGCCATCCGCATTGAATATGGTCGTTCCATCAGATCGAGTATTCTGCTTGATTGCCTCAACGAGCTCATCAAGCAGTTCAGGGCTGATTGGTCGGCCGATAACACGAGGTTCGTGTTCGAGCAGTCCTCGGCGCATCGACTTGGCGTTTCGACGATCGCCTCTAACCTCCAGTTCGGCAATGCGGAAAACCGCGGAAAGCGAGATAGCGTCGAGGCCGAATATGTCGCCCTTGCCAGTAGAGAAGACCTGCCAGATTTCCTGAAATGTTACCATGATGTACCTCCTTCTATATTTGGTTGATCGCAAACTATTATCTAGTATAGCAGAAAATATATAATACGTCAAGTATAAAATTCCTGCGGACACAGGAATAAGAACAAAAAATACTGTGGGAACAATGAAATACGCGTTTATTAGCGGAATACCGGCATCGGGTAAGAGCTATCTGGCGGAAAAAATTGCCAAGGCTTTGAAGATGAAGCATTTCGAGACCGATGACTGGCGGGAAGAATTTCGGAGAGATGAACACGCCGATTGGGTGGATTTTTTTTGGAATAAAAACGAAGCGGAATATTGGGCCAAGACCGATTGCGAAGAACATTGGAGAAATATGGTTCGGCAATCGGAGGCGTTGTGGCCGGAAATTTTTAAGAAAATCGGAAAAGTTGTAAAATCGGGCAAGCCGGCGATTTTTGAAGGGGTGAATATATTGCCGCATCTGGCGCATAAGGATTTGGATTTTCCGGGGATATTCCTTCTTGGCGAATCGCTTGAGACGATTTTAAGGCGAAACAAGCAGGATCCTCGCTGGGGGCAGACGGAAGAATTGCAAAAGAAAGAAGCCGAAATATTTTTTAACTGTGAGGGGCCGAAATACAAACAAGAAGCAGAGAAACACGGATTCAAAACTTTTCCTGACCCGATGCTGGCGGAAAAAGAATTGCTAAAAATATTGCGGATACAAAAATAATTTAAAATTATATTTATGAACAATCCTATTCCAACTGTCGGAGTTCTTATATTTAACGGCGATAAAGTTCTTTTGGTGTGCCACAAAAAAGAGGCGGAACATATAAGCGATACTTTCGGCTTGCCGGCTGGCCGGGTGCAGGAAGGGGAGACGGAAAAAGGCGCGGCTAGGCGCGAGTTGGAGGAGGAAGCGGGACTAACGGTTTTAGAAAAAGATCTGATCGAACTGCCGACAGTATATACCGGACCTATTGAGCGGAAAAACGGGGTGCAGGTTTTTTCATACAAAATTTTTCTTGGTAGTTTTTATTCGGGAATATTGCGGGAGTCCGAAGAGTCTAAACCGGAATGGGTCGCGCTCTCAGATCTAAACAAATATAATTTATTACCCAATATTGAGAAAATTGTTGAGGAGGGATTAGCGATACAGAAAAAGACGGTTAAATAAAAATGGGTATGAGAAACAGGAATATGAAAATAAGAACCAGCTCACTTTGTTCGCAGAACCTTGATTTCCCTCGGAAATTAATTCTTGGCTCGCAATCGCCGGGGCGGAAGAGGGTTTTGGAAAAGATGGGGTATGTTTTTGAGGTTATACGGGCTGATATCGACGAGAAAGCGATTCGTTTTGATGACCCCGTACGGCTGACGCTGGCTTTGGTCAACGCCAAGGCTGACGCGTTGGTCGCGAAGATTAAAGAGCCGGCGATTTTGATCGCCCTGGATCAGGTTGTGATTTGTAATAATAAAATCTTGGAGAAACCGGCAGACGAAAAAGAGGCTAGAGAGTATTTTGCGATGTACGCGATTTATCCGGCCGAAACCGTAACGTCGGTGGTGGTGGTTAATATCGCCAATGGAAAGAGGGTTGAGGGCACTGATATCGCTAAGATATGGATTGACAAGGTGCCGGAAGATGTTGTTTGTCGATACATCGCGGAGGGCAATTCGTTTTTGTGTTCGGGCGGATTCGACCATGAGCATCCTTTGCTGTTGCCATATATTAAAAAAATCGAGGGTGAGCCGGAAAGCGTTACCGGTTTGCCTGTGGCGTTGACCGAATCGTTGATAAAATTGGTTCTGGAATAAAAAATAAAAGCCCGTCTTTTGTGAAACGGGGTAAAGCATAACCCTGAACGAGTGGCTTGGATTTATTTCAGCCAGTGATTCAAGGAGGAATTGCAATACGTAGCGTTGTGGTCCCGCCGCCATGCCTTCGCAAGGCTGTGGCGGGCAAGCCGATTTACGTCGCAAGCAAAGCCGCTGGCTCGGTGGTCTCGCGATTTCATCGGGCAACGCTACGGGGGAACAATAACCCTGGGTTGGTGACCGACATCAGCAGCCAGTCAGTTCGGGCAACCTGCAGGGGAGGAATCATTGCTAGCAGCGTAACAAATACTTATTTGATTGTCAAACGTCGCGGCATTAGTTGGTGAAAAAATATCATTTTTTGTCATTTCTGCCCCGTGTGTCATTCCCGCAAAAGCGGGAATCTACGACTCTATTATATTTACTGGATTCCCGCTTTTCGCCCTTCGGGTGACCACCCGTAGGTGTGGCGCGGGAATGACAATGTATGAATATTATTATTCGGGACAACCACGAGCCGTTGGTTGATATTAAGAAATATTGTCCAGGAGTTGTAGTGGCGCTGGGTAGAAAACGGATGGCAGTTGAGAAAACGGCTTATTTAAGAATGGGTGTCGCAAAAATGCTGAAAAAAGCGCAGGGCTATTTGCCGAAGGGAGTTAATTTCGTAATCAACGATGCCTGGCGGCCAGCTTATATCCAGACAGAAATTTATTTTAATTTTATCAGACGTTTTGAGAAAAGATATCCGAAGTGGACGCGAAAAAAAATAATTCTTGAAGTTGAGAAATACGTGGCGCCGTGGAGGGGGAGTGGGGCGTCGGGGCATATGAGCGGCGGGGCGATTGACCTTCGTTTGGTCGACAAAAATGGCCACAAAATTCCCATGAAAAGCAAGCGATTAAGCTATCAGAAAAACGCGCTTTCGGTTCAGGAAAAGCTGCCCGGCTATATCAAAAAAAATCGTGAGATTTTATTCGAGGCGATGCGGAAAGCCGGATTTTCCAATTATCCAAAGGAATACTGGCATTGGTCGTATGGCGATTATTATTGGGCCAGGCGGAACAAAAAACCATTAGCAATTTACGGCGCCGTTTGCGACCATCGCAATTTTTACGATAGTAAGCCTTGTCCTTGTGGCTCGGGAAATAAGTATAAAAAGTGCCATGGGACGCGAGGGGAATAATATGACCAAAATAGAGCAACTATTGCAAATTTTAGAAAAAAATAAGAGTGTTCAGTCAATCTTGGAACGGGCTAACGAATTAAGTATGCCAAACTGGTATCTTGGTGCCGGCGGTATCGTTCAAACAGTATGGAATGTAAAACATGGTTTCGATTTAGAACACGGTATAAAGGATTACGATTTGGTTTATTACGATGCCGATGATATTTCCTACGAAGCCGAAGATGTTTTCATTCAGAAAGGAAAAGAATTATTTAAAGACATTCCTATTCTGGTGGAAATTCGCAATCAGGCGAGAGTGCATCTTTGGTATGAAAAGCATTTTGGAAAGCCAGTCGGTCAGTATAAGTCTGCTGAAGAAGCTATCAATACCTGGCCGACAACGGCAACGTCTGTCGGAGTGAGGAAAACGGATGGACAAATTCGGATATGCGCGCCATTCGGCCTAGACGATCTTCTCGACATGGTTGTGAGGGCGAATAAAGCGCTTATTACTGGAAAAATTTATCAGGATAAGATTGATAGATGGATAAAAATTTGGCCGAATTTGAAAATAGTTCCGTGGGAGCAGGAATAAAAAAGCTTTCGTTAAGTTTTGCTTCTGTGTAAAAAAATACCCCGCGCAAAATGGCGCAAGGGCTTTCCGTTTTTAGCTCCAGATCCGGAAACTGGACTATGAGCAGTATTATTTTATCTCATCTCCGATTTTAGCCCTGGGTTCGGGAACCAGTCTGCAAAACCATGTGTTATGGTGAGTATAACAGGTTGATAAAATTTGTCAAGCTAGGGAGTAGTTTTGTCCTTGCGGAGGCGACAAAAAATATGTAGAATTAAAGCATATGGAAAACGAAAACATCAAAAAAGAAGAATTCAGGGTTTCGGGCGAAGACGTAGTCGCGAAAGTTAAGGAGATAGTAAGGGAAGGACATGCCCGAAGAATAATTATCGAAAATGAGAAGGGTGAAGAATTGCTTGTTATTCCTTTAACTATCGCGGTGGTTGGGACTGTTTTGGCGCCGGTTTTGGCCGCGGTTGGAGTTTTGGCGGCATTTTTGACCAAGTGTACTATCGTCGTAGAAAAGAAATAGTTAATAATTATGCTATATAATTTATGCTACACACCTTTAGTTACAATTTGCCGTTTCCTTCATGGGTTCTTTTGTTAATTGTCTTGTGGACATTGCCGTGGAAGGGGTATGCTTTATGGAAAGCGGCCAAGAACGGCCAGAAAGAATGGTTTATAGTTTTATTCGTAGTTAACACCTTGGCGATTCTGGAAATCCTTTATCTGAAATTTTGGCAGAAGAAAACAGAGCCGTGCTGTGAGCATGAAACATGTTGTGGGCACGAAAAAGGAGAAGTAAAAAAATAGTATTTAGAGTTGATGGTTGAAGGTCATGGCGGCGGGTTTGGTCGAAAGTCATAGTCGTTGGTTTTGAACACCATAGACTAAGACCAGGAACTTGGCTTGCGGCTAGGACCCCAAACCTAAAACTAATATAACATGGCTACCAACGACGAGAAAAAATTAAGTGTTAAAATAATTCCTCCACACGAATACCTTCCTTATATATTCGTTCTTTTGGCGCTGGCGCTAATCGTCTTTTTGGGGGTTGTTGCCGCTAAGGTTTTTAAAGAAAGCCAATATATCGGCCGGAGCGTTGAGTTTCAAAATAC
>PFOG01000129.1 GCA_002792395.1 Candidatus Portnoybacteria bacterium CG_4_10_14_0_2_um_filter_44_20
GCGAGGTGCTAAAATAAAACCCTCTTCGCTTATACCACCGCAGGTCCAACACCCCGCTATCATTATTAGTTAAACTAGTCAGTTTGCCGGATTTTGCTATTTTCAGACGAACGACATCGGCAATCAACGCCAGATGTCGCTATTTCCAAATGATTACCCAGCGCGCTTTTTGCCGTTTCCTTCGCGCACTCCGCGGCATAAATTCCCATCAACACAACTCCGTTGATATCCCAACCCCGCAAACAATTTAAAAGCTCGGGGCGGCTAAACGCATCAGCGGTGGTTTTGGTGATTTTTTCGTGCCGATAAGTCGCCTCAATCGCTTTTGTCAGGGTCTCAATAGTACTTTCGTCGTCAAATTCCACAAGCACCAGCGGAATGTCGCAATCGGCGCAACAGCGAACTATGCTCATCTGACACGCAACCAGTTTTTCTCTTCTTACCTCATCAAATCCTTGCAAAAAGCGCGTCTGCATATCAATTAAAAGAACTGCCCAATTTCCGCTTAATTTCTTCTCTTTCCTTTTTAACCTTAATCTCAACCAGTCCAGTATCCGCCGCAAAATTACACCTCCGGAACCAGATTAAACAGCACAAAACAAAACGTATTTAACTAAGATAATAACATATCTAACGAGAATGTCAAATCAAATCACAAGTAAGCCTTCGTCTTCTTTTCACCACCCGTATTAAAAATAACCGCTTGGATAAACGATTATCGCGTGGAGCAGGTAACGGGAGTCGAACCCGTATTATTTGCTTGCCCCGTAGTAGAAATTTGATTATTCCGTGAGCGGGTGAGGAGAATCGAACTCCCGTCCATAGCTTGGGAAGCTATTGTACTGCCACTGTACTACACCCGCGTAATATCAAATTTTCACTACGGGGCTTGGGAGGCAAATGTAATGCCACTATACCATACCCGCCTTCGCTAAGGCTTCGGCGGGCAAGCCCGCTCGACTTTAGTGGAAACTTTTTGGCTTGCCGTAATTTTACTTAAACAAATAATCCCACCATTTTTCCCAGAAAGGACCTGGCGCATTCTGGCTAACCGTTGTTGTTCCCTCGCCTTCGCTGGCTGACGCCGCTTCGTTACCGCCAACTTTTCCCGTTCCCGCTTCCGGCAAAATTACCACATTCTCTCCTTCGTTTTTCATATTAAGCCTTTGTTTCGCCTCTCTCTCTAAAAAATTTTTGTTGCCAAAAAATTCTTTTAAAGCATTCAACTTACTGTTCTCGTCCCGCAAAACGACCATTTGCGCCCGCAGCTGCTTGTTTTGCTCCACCATTTGATATTTTTTATAAGTTACTCTCACGCAAGCAATGCCCATGTAAATCAAAAGTATAAGCAAAAAAAACAGAAACAACTTAGAAGTAAGAATTTTATCTTTGAAATCGTCCACAATAATGTGTTATTATTTATATGGTCTATCTATATTCTAACTAAACCATGCCCAGTAATACAACCTCGATTTCTTTCTAGAAAATTATTGGGCATAAAAGATAGTCATACATCCAATCTCAACCGTTGGTTTCGAAAGTGGTTATTTCGCCGCTTTCAGCGGCGGTCGAGGTTGATATACTGGGCATGAAAAAGAATCAATTATTCAAAATCGTCTGGATAATTCTGGTTAGCATGATCGCGCTTTCAACCGTCGGTTTTCTGATACTGCCGTTTTTGGGATAATAAAAATCATTTTTTGAGTACCGCCAAAAATGCTTCCTGGGGAATATTAACCTTTCCGGTCGCTTTCATCTTCTTTTTTCCTCTTTTTTGTTTTTCCAACAACTTCCTTTTGCGCGTATAATCTCCGCCATAAAGATAGCCAGTTACATCCTTCCGCATGGCCCGGATATTTTCCCGGGCTATTATTTTTCCGCCAACAGCCGCTTGAATAGAGATGACGAACATTTGAGGCGGGATAACCTCTTTCAGCCGCTCAACCAACGCTTTGCCCTCCTGTTGAACCTTTTTGCGCGAAACAATTTTCGAGAATGCCTCCTCTTTTTCACCGGCAATCAGAACATCCAGACGCGCCAACTCGGCCGGACGCCAGCCTAAAATTTCATAGCTCATTGAAGCGTAACCGGAAGTCGCGCTTTTTAACTTATCATAAAAATCAACAATTATTTCTCTAAGCGGAACTTCATATTCAACGACCAAACGCTCGGCAGTTAGATATTTAGTTTCTTTATAATTTCCCTCCAAAACTTCGAATAGCTGCATAACTTTGCCTAAATATTGCGCCGGCGAAACAACCTCCAGCCTCACCCATAGTTCTTGCGCGCCCTCCACTAAATTAGAATCGGGCATCTGGTGGGCAGAATAAATCGTTGTTTCCTGGCCCCTTTTATCGGTCAATTTATAAGTCAAACTCGGAGTGGTAATAACCAGATTTAAACCGAATTCCCGCCTAAGCCTTTCAGAGATAATTTCCAAATGTAACATGCCCAGAAAACCGCACTTAAACCCCCGACCCAAAGCAGACGCTTCGGGCTCAAAAACTAAAGCGGCATCCTGCAGCTTAAGTTTTCCCAGCGCGTCCCTCAAAAAATCAAAATCCTTATCGTTGGCGGGGTAAAAAGAAGCAAAAATCATCGGCTTTGGCTCCCGATAACCAGGGAGAGCCATAGTTTTTCCGCCCCGAGAATGAAAAATAGTTATCGTATCGCCGACACGACACCGGCTCACATCTTTAAAGCCGGTTGCGATATAACCGATCTCTCCAACCGACAATTTTTCGGCTGGCACTAAATTAGGCTTAAATACTCCGACTTCAATTGTCTCACTCTTCGCGCCGGAAGCCATCGGCAAAATCTGTTCGCTTCGTTTGATTCCGCCATCCACCACCCGGACATAAGCCAAAACACCCTTATAAGAGTCATAAACAGAATCAAAAACCAAAGCGCGCAAAGGTTTATCGGCATTCCCGGCCGGCGATGGAATCTTTTCAATTACAACTCTCAGCAACTCTTCAATGCCAATTCCTTCTTTGGCGGAAATTTTGTAGATATTATCCCCGCCCCTTCCTCGCGATAACAACAATTCTTTGATTTCTTTTTCAACCTCCTCCACTCGCGCCGCCGGCAGATCTATTTTATTGATTACCGGAATAATTACCAGATTTTGCTCCAAGGCCAGATGCAAATTCGCCAAAGTTTGCGCCTGAATACCCTTCGTGGCATCAACCAAAAGAATCGCGCCCTCAACCGCTTGCAAAGACCTTGAAACCTCATAAGTAAAATCAACATGCCCAGGAGTGTCAATAAGATTTAAAATAAACTTGGCGCTGTCATTACCGCGAAAGCGGGAATCCAGTTTTTCATCATTTGAAATTTTATTAGAAATTAGGTAATTAGGTGAATTAGAAATTTTATAGTCATACTCCATCCGCACTGGCTGTAGCTTGATCGTTATCCCCTTTTCACGCTCCAGCTCCATCTGGTCCAAATATTGCTCGCGCATTTTTCTTTTTTCTACGGTTTGCGTCAATTCTAAAAACCGATCGGCTAACGTGCTCTTGCCGTGGTCTATATGTGAAATTATTACAAAATTTCTAATATTATCCATAGAAAACTATTCTAACGGGCTTTTAATTTTTCTTATGCTTGGGTTGGTGACTCTGGTATAAAGTTGAGTTGTCCTGATGTTTCGGTGTCCCAATAATTCCTGCACATAGCGGACATCCACGCCATTCTCTAAAAGGTGCGTAGCAAAACTATGGCGAAGAGAATGAAAAGTCGCGTCTTTTTTAATTCCGGATTTTTTCAAGGCGTTTTCAAAAACTTTCTGCGCCGTTCGCTCTGACAATTTCCCGCCCCGCTCGCTTTCGAAAAAATAATCATTCCTATCTTTGTCAGCGATCAAATTTATAATATCATTTTTTATCTTTTCGGGAAAAATTGTAATTCTGTCTTTGTTTCCTTTGGCGCCCTTAATATGAATTGTCAATTCATCAACATTTATATCTTTGATTCTCAAGTTTATCGCCTCGCTAACTCGGAAACCGGCAGCATAGGCAAGAGAAATTAAAAGCCGGTGTTTTATATTTGTTATTTGATTTATTATAAGCTGAATTTCATTTCTGGACAGGACGACCGGCAATTTATCGGCGGTTTTCGCGAATTTAAGATTGATTTTTTGATTTGATTTGACAATATCCGAATAAAAAAATTTTATGGAGTGGAGATAAACATTTATTGTGTTTGAAGAAAGACCGCTTTCTTTCTTTTCTAATAAAAATTTTCTGATAAAATCAATGTCAACGAATTGAATATTGTCTTTTTTTGTTCTTAAATAATCATTGATGCAAGTCAAATAGCTTTTGATTGTTTTGTTGCTGTAATTCCGTAATTTCAATTCATTTTCAATTTGTTTTAAATAATTTTCCATGATAATATCTAGTTGATCGTTAACATTAATCAAATTTT
>PFOG01000158.1 GCA_002792395.1 Candidatus Portnoybacteria bacterium CG_4_10_14_0_2_um_filter_44_20
TCGCTACGCTGCGGAAAAATTTGGGATATGCCTAACGTTAGCTGAATCAGAAAACTCCTTTTAAGGGAGTTTTTCTGATTGAAAAATATTTTTGCGTAATAATATTTATTCGATAGTCTCTTTCTTCGACGCGACCTTAGACCAGGGCAAACGATGTGTGATCACCTGCCAGAAGCCTAACATTTCTTCGGAGCGCAAAGTTAATCCGACAATAACATATATGGCGATGCCGAATAAACCGGCTACCAGGCCTTGAGTAAAAATTCCCAAAAAAGTTTTCATATTGACCAAATCGTCAAAAACACGCAGCGCGCCATAAGCAGCCAGCGCGGCCAAAAGAGAAGCGATTAAAATCTTAATTATTGAGGAAAAGATTTTTTTACGATCCATGTCTCCCACTCTTCTTCTCAGGAAAAGCCAGAGCAGAACCGCGTAAACAACACAACCAGAGGCGAAACCAATGGCCATTCCGGCCACACCCAAATGCCGCGAGAGAAAATAAGCGGTCGTCACTCTGATAAGCGTGTCGAAAATACCAAGAATGAAAGGAGTAGTTGTATCCTCAACCGCGAAAAATCCGCGGACCAAAAGCAAAACTAGCGCGTCGGCAAAAAGTCCAAAAATTAAAAATTGCAGCGTGGTGATTGTCAAAATCGTATCATTCCAGTCAAACATCCCCGCTCCCAAAACGACTCTGACAATCTGCGCCCGCAAAACAATCAGCAAGGCGGAGGCGGGAATAATGAAAAATAATATTTGGCGAAAAGCGGAAGAAAAACTTTGCCCAAAACTCTTCCAATCCTTTTCCTGCGCGTAACGAGTCATGGTCGGAAAAGCCGCGACCGCGTAGGAGGCCGCGATGATACCCAGCGGAAAAGCGTAAATATTATAGGCAAAATTAAAAATTGCCAGACTGCCGCTGGCCAAGGTTGAAGCAATGATCGTCATGGCCAAAAAATTAAATTGAGAAAGGCCCAAACTAAAAGTCCGGGGGATCATCAGCCGCCCGATTCGCCCGATGCCACTGTTATAAAAATCTAAAACCGGACGATAACGAAACCCGAAAAAAACAGCTGGCGGAATCTGAATCAGCATGTGCAAAAAAGCGCCCAAAACCACACCCAAACCCAAACCGTAGATGCCAAAAGAATTTGTCAAAAAAAGCGCGCCAAAAATAATTCCGAGATTGTAAAAAATCGGCGCCAGCGAAAACGCGATGAAATGTTTAAACGACTGGAGAACTCCGCTAAAAACTCCGCTAATCCCTAAAAAAATCGGGCTCAAAAAAATTATCCGGCTCAAACTAATTGTGAGATTCAATTTTTCCGGCCCAAACCCAGGAGCAATCAAAGGAACAATCTGTCTGGCAAAAATAATCGCCAGACCGCAGATCAAAAATAACCCCAAACCAACGATATTTAAAACGTCGTTGGCTAAATATTGCGCCTCCTCCGGCATCACCGTTCCGCTCCGAGAACGGCTCTCGGACGATACTCCGAGAACCGTTCTCGGAGTATCCGCATCTCGCTTCTTGCTTAAATAACTAGTAAAAACTGGAATAAATCCAGCCGTCAAGGCGCCGACCACCAACAAGCCGTAAATCAAGTCTGGAACCCTGAAAGCAGCAAAATAAACGTCCATGGCGTCGCCAGCGCCGAATTTACCGGCTAAAATCCTGTCCCGGAAAACCCCAAGCAACCGGCTAACCAAAGAGGCCGCTCCTAAAATGACAGCGGCCGAGGTGATAGTTTTTGATTGGGAATTTAAAATTTTCTTAAACACTTCTTTCGGAAAATTTGACAATATTATACTTCTATGATAAGGCAGCGGTAACTAAAATCTTCCAGGAGGAAGAATGAATCCAGTAATAATCTACAAAATTACCAAATGGGACAGAAAAACAGTCTTGGTTTATGTGCTTAAAGTGCCGTCTTCGTTTCTGCCGGAACATACGCAACCGGCATTCGGCGAATTCGGAACGCTCGTGTACCAAGAATTGATTTTCAAAAGCGACTATAATCGCATCATCAACAAGCCGCCCCAAGATCTCCAAATGGTCGACGGCAAATTCTACCCCTGCGAACCGCTTAGCGAACAAGAACTTCGCGACTTGTTTGACCGCTATAATTAATTGACGCCCAACTATCGCAGGCGCCACCAAGGCGCCTGTTTTTTATTTTTCAGTCAAATCGTAATTATAAACTTTAACCGGTATACCATTTTCTTCGGCTTTCTTGACTGTGTCATGCGTCCCCATCCCCTCGCTCAGCTCCGTTTTAATCCGAAAAGCGATCAACTCGTCGGAAGCGGCCACCACATTAGAATTTCTTTTGTAATAATTTTCTTTATCGATAACTTCGTTCTCTAAATTTTCTACTAGCGCTTTGGGGCTAGCCCCTTTCAGCCCCGTTAATTGGTTAATCAGATCCTCGGCCTGTCCGGTCGTGATGACCCCCTCTTGGGCGCGCTTTCGATAATGCTTAGCATATCGGTCTAGGGTCGCCGGTAGAAATATCTTAATCCTGTCCGCCCCCGGATTACATTTCATCGCTTCATCCAAAGCAATAGAGTCAATGCCGAGCGCCCCGCCAGAAACGATACCATCGCCGCGTTCCATAATTTCCCGTACGATACCGCGTACGTCATCTTCTATTTTTTGGTTTGTCCGGCGCCACCCGCCGCTAATTCCAACCCATTTCATAGTTTTTGGAAGTTTTTATTTTTGTCTTGCGCTTTTGGTATTTTATTAGGTGAATTACCACCCTTCGGGTGGTCGCCCGCAGGGTGAGAAATTAGGTGAATTTTGAATTTCTATGACTTATGTCTCCCGAATAATACCACAAAGGGAGTTTTGAACATTATTTTTATATCTAACCCAGAAGACCAGTTTTCAATATAATAAATATCCAGCTTAGCTTCGTCTTCGAAGTCGATATCGCTTCGGCCGGAAATTTGCCCCAAGCCGGTGATGCCGGGCTTAATATTAAAAACCTTCATCTGGTGCTTTTGGTATTGTGAAACCTCTTTCGGCATATGCGGCCTCGGGCCGACCAAGCTCATTTCGCCTCTTAAAACATTCCAAAATTGCGGCAACTCATCCAGACTCCATTTCTCGAGAAACCGGCCAATCCGGGTTCGCCGCGGATCATCGCCTATCTTATACACCGGGCCGCGCCTGATGCTTTTTTCTTTGATAAGCCGATTCTCAAAGGCATCAGCTTCTTGGCTGTTCGGACAATCTTCCCCCGTGCAATATTTAAAATAAAAGCTCCTGAATTTATAAACCTTGAAACCTTGCTTCGGCCCGACCCGCAAATTTTTATAGATCACCGGCCCGCCGGAATCCAGCTTAACTGCCAAGGCGATTATCGCCATAATCGGCGAAAAAATAATCAGCAAGATTGTCGAAAAAAAGATATCGATTGTCCGCTTGGCGATCCTTCCCCACCCATCCAAGGCCGTTCTTTTCATTTCGATAACTGGCACGCCACCCAAGGCATCGATTTCCAAATTAGCCGTCATCGCCTGAAAAAGATTAGGAACGAATTTAAAATCAATTCTTCTTTCCTGGCAAAAATTTATTAATTCTAAAATATTTTGGCTGCTTCCATTAATTTCGCCCAACAAAACCTCATCAACCTCCGCCTGGTTTACTATTCTCCGCACCGCCTCCATATCAACGGCTGGGATCTGCGCGACTAATCGCATGCCGATACCGGGAGAATTCTCGATCTCTTTAACCAGCTCACCGGTAACCTTATCATTGCCAATAACTAAAACTCGCTCAATTCCGTAGTCGCGATTACCCACCAAATAGCGCCGAATGAATTGAAGCGCCAACCGCCCGAAAAATACAAAAATAATAGCCAACACCCAGGCGGCTAAAACAATAAAACGAGAATTAAATAATGCTCCGCGAATAAATATATAAATAATAATTACCATCAAGCCGGCAGAACTGGCAATAACGATCTTAAAGAATTCCTCAATAAACTTTATTCTCCTCCCCATTTCATATAGCCCATTCAAGGCAAAAACAACCAGCCAAAATGCGGCGACAGTTAGAACTAAAATCAGATATTCAGAAAAAGGCAAGTCAATAACAAAAAAAACCGGCCGCCATTGACTGACCAAGGCGCTGGTCCGGATAAAATAAGCCGCCACGCCGGCCAAAACCAGCATTAAATAATCAACCGGCAATAGCAGGGCGGTAAAAACGATGTTGGAACGTTTCATGGCATTCTCATTCTAACGCCAAA
>PFOG01000173.1 GCA_002792395.1 Candidatus Portnoybacteria bacterium CG_4_10_14_0_2_um_filter_44_20
AAAAGTGCTTGATAATTTTTTCAATCCTATAAGTTGAAATTTTGGCGTCTTTAAGCATGTTTTATGGTATTATACCATGAGCATGCTAGTCTAGAGCCATGATAAATAAGATTTTCGCCGTTTATAAACCCAAAGGTCCTACGTCCCATGATATTGTGGATGAAATACGGAAGATTACGAGTGAGAAGCGTGTCGGCCACGCCGGGACTTTGGATCCGCTGGCGCGCGGGGTTTTGGTTGTCGGCGTCGGGCGGGAGGCAACGAAGAAACTGGGCGAAGTTGTCAAAAAAGAAAAAGAGTATATCGCCGAAATAAAATTTGGCGAGGAGAGTTCGACGGACGATGAAGAGGGAGAAAAAAAGGCGTGGTCGGTTGGCAAGACGCCCAGGTTGGATGAAGTGGGCGAAGCGGTAAAAAGTTTCCGCGGCTTCATCGCGCAAACCCCCCCGATTTATAGCGCGATAAAGATTGGCGGCCAAAAAGCTTATGAACTGGCTCGCGAAAATATCAAAATTGAATTAAAGCCGAGAGAAATTGAGATCAAAGAAATTGAAATTTTAGATTATGAATGGCCGTTTCTGAAAATCCGGGTGGTAACCGGCCCCGGAGTTTATATCCGGGCCCTGGCGCGCGACATCGGTCGGGAGCTTGGCGTTGGCGGATATCTGGTTGATTTGGAGAGAACGCGGGTGGGAGATTTTACGAAGGAGAAAACAATAGATATATTAGATATCAAAAAAGAGTGATAAGTCTAAGTTAATTAATTTTAAGAGAACGGCTCTCCGTTGGGAGAACCGTTCTCTGCCAGACTTAAAGCGGTCGTCGCTTCGTATTTAAGCGGCTGGTTTGCCGGATAGGTTTGAATTAAGGAAAATTTTAGGGTAAGCTAAGAATATAAAAAGAAGCAATAAATTTTTATGAGAAACAGAGAAATAACCGAAGTAGAAAAAGCAGAAAATTTCAATCAGCCCAGGCTGGAGGAATTGGCGCAAAAAGAACGGGCAAAAATATTTCCGACGAAGAGCTGGCGGAACTTTTCGGTTTAAGGATGTTTCCCCAGAATCCGCGCGGGGCGGAATTAAAGCGAAAACAAGCGCTGAAGATAATAACGGAATGGATGGGATTATTTGTGTTTCCGGATAATCCCGAAGGAGCCGAACTTAGGAGAAAACAGGCGCTTGGAATTTTGGCGGAGGATGAAGAGGGAAAACTAAAAGAATTATTCAAAAAAAGGGGAAGAGAAAAGTATTATAGTCCGTTGGCTGTTTCGAAGAATATGCGGAAATACGAAATGCTTGCCAAGGCTAATCCGGCGATGGAAGAGTCTTACATCAAAAAAGCGGTTTATATCATGGTGGCTGACGAATCTTATCCCGAAAACGCGGAAAATGAAAAGGAGCGGGTTTTGCACCAATGGCAATTGGACGCGCTTCAAGTAGCCTTAAATGACCAACTGGGAGGCAATATTGAATTTAAGATTGTGCCTTATTCTATGGAATTGAGCCTTAGGGCCAAAGACGAAGGAGTGCTATTTATGAAACTGCCGCCGGCCGGCAAAGGTGAGCCGCGCTATAAAACCTGGTTTTCAGAAGGGAGGCTTTAAAGCGATAGAGATTTTTCAAGCACACGCTGATTATTGAAAAAAAGATGAGGATGAAATAGTGAAAAACTAAACGGCTCAACGGGATTTCCCGTTGAGCCGTTGCCCTGCGTTTATTCTTTGTCCACCATTCATTACAACATTCCAACATTCTGCAGAATGTCGGAATGTTGTAATGATTATTTCGAGGGGCGCGCTCTGCAAAATGTCTCGCGATAGAGAGGCTTTTTGTCCTATTCACCGACGAGGCGAATTGGTATAATTGATTCGTATTGATAACACAAAATTTATATGGAAGTTAACAAAAATTATTGGCGAAATAAGGATGCCATCATCGCGAGCCGCGAAGAGAAAGAGGCAGATTTGAAATACGAAATTGGTATGTTTCGAGGCACGTGTCAATGTTTGATTCAACCCTCCCCATCAACATTTGCGCGGAATTTGTTGTGGGGATCTTTTGCTATTCATGCGCGTGTCCTTATAGATTTCTTTTACGCAGATTTGTTTTTTAATGACAGACAAAGAAAGGGGGAATTAATAGATATAATCCGAACGATATAATAGCCCAAGATTTTATATCCGCCGATAAAAAATGGATTGAGGTAGGGCCGCTAATCACTCAAGCGCTTTTTGATGCAAGAGAAAAAGCAAATAAGCAATTAGCACATTTAAGCCGTTGGCGCATCAAGTTAGCAAGAGACGGACTAAGGGATTGGGAGCAATATGGCGAAATTGCTGAAGACTTAGAAAAAGTTATTAAAATTTTTGGTCAGATGGCGAATACGAAATTTTAATAAATTCATGTTCGAAGAAAATTTGAATCAATCGGATTTGCCCGTTGCTCCTCTCCGGTCTGACTCAGGGCAAGCTCCCGCGGAAACCCCCTTGGCAAGCTCGGGTCAAGTGGGTTCGACGGGCGAGCCGGCGGCGCCGGTGGTTTTGCCGCCGCCTGTTTTGCAACCGGAAGTGCCGCAGCCCGTGCAGATTTCGCCGCCACCGGTGTCGCCGCCGATGCCTGCGTCACAACCACTACCGATTTTACATGCCGGATTTGTCAGTCAGCTAATGGCGAAAGCGAAAGAGAAAATTCAATTCCGCAAGCGCCGGAAGCTGGAGAAAATTGTTGCTTTGGTTTCGCGGGAGGGAAAAATTACCAACGACGACGTCCAAAAACTTTTGCGGGTTTCCGACGCCACCGCCACTCGCTATTTATCACAGTTGGTCAAAGAAGGCCGTCTGCGCCGGACTGGCCACCCTCGCGACGCCAAATATGAACCGGCGGGGTAGTCTTGTGGCTCACCCCTATTTGTCTTGTGGCTCATTTCCACCATTTGAGCCACAGCCGCCTCGTCTTGTTCTCAAGTTCTTGAGAACATTGGAATAAGCGCCCCCGCTTTGCGGGGCGTTTTTGTTTGTTGACTAATTATCGTTTCAGTGTTATTTTGGTTATAAAAGAAATTCTTTGATAATCCGAGAGCGAGCGGAGGTAATCCATGTTTGCTGAGATCGTCTTAGGACATCTGATGGGCGACTATCTTTCTCAAAGCAAGAAAATGGCTCTGATGAAATCCGAGAGTGGCTCCAAAGGTCTTGCTTGGTGCGTGCTCCATTGTTTGATTTATACGGCGAGTGTCTACCTATTCTTATGGACGCTTAACCCCCTAGTTGTTGCGCTGGTTTTTCTGAGCCATTTTCCGATCGACCGCTAGTCTTTGGCTCTGGGGTGGCTGAAGCTGATTCGCGGCCGGAATCCTCTGACCGCCTATGAGCTTAAAGAAGACAAGTGGGAGATAGATTTGTCTTTTTCATGTTTGGTCTACGCGGTAGTCGATAATACCATGCATCTTATTCTGCTTTGGCTTATCGTCAGGTGGCTGATGTAAAAGCCGCAAGGGAGGTTGCGATGAAAAGAGTCGCCGTTTATCCGGGAACTTTTGACCCGATTACACTCGGCCATTTCGATGTAATTAAGGCCAGCGCCGCGATTTTTGACGAAGTTGTTATTGGTCTTTTGCGGAATCCTCACAAGAAACCAATGTTTAGCGAAGAAGAAAGACTGGAAATGATTAGGGAATTGATAAAAGAATCCGGCCTTTCAAATGTCCGGCCAATTGTTTTCCAGGGTCTGACTATCGAGTTGGTTCGCCAAGAAAATGCCGTAGCCATAATCAGAGGATTAAGGCTGATGACTGAGTATGAGGCGGAGCTGAATATCAGTTTCAATAACCGCGTTCTGGGCAGAAATGTCTATACCATTTTTATCGCCCCCAGACAGGAACACATCCATATAAGCTCTTCTGTTGTCCGGGAGCTGATAGAATTCAGGCACCTTGATGAACTTGCTCAATATCTTCCTCCGTCCGTGCTGGAAAGTGTCAGGCGAATAATTATCTCATAACCGCGCGATTCGTTCGCGCGCTTTTATTATTCAAATCTTAATACCCTGTCCGTTGGGGCGGGGATGAAGATTACTTCGCCCTATGGGTGAAGCCTCCCCGCAATACTGCGAGGGGGGAATAAGAAGATACCCCGAGCGTTAGCTCGGGGGAGATTCATTTTTTGTATGCATAATGCCAGATACATCCTGGACTCCTTGAGGCCGTAATCTCATGGCGTTCCACAACCACTGGCATTGCAAGTATAC
>PFOG01000112.1 GCA_002792395.1 Candidatus Portnoybacteria bacterium CG_4_10_14_0_2_um_filter_44_20
ATCTGAGAAAAGAGATCAAGCGGGAAAACATCTAAGTTTTCATTTGGCGATGGAAAATTTTGAAAAATCCGCCATTTTTTCAACACGGCAGTTGAAAATTTAAGAAACGACATAAAAAATGGGAAAATATAACGGAAAAAATAACGAAAATTTAGTCAGGACAACAACTCTAAAAGTGGTCGAGCGCGCGAAGAAAGTTAAAATAAATCGCGAAAAAATAAAAGAGTTGGCGGAAAAATGGATAGGAAAGAAAATTGTCGTTCCGCCTTGGCCGAAAGAAATGCATTTGAAAACAAGCGACGATAGGGTAATGCTGGATTATTTGATAATTTTGGATGCCCTGAATTTTTGTTCTTGGTCTAGCGAAGAGAAGTGGCACATAATCTATCAAGGCAAAAAATATCACGGCTATTTCGCTCTTTCTTTGGCTTTGGCAAAATTTTTTGAAGAAAAACCGGAGAAAGCAAATTTAATATATCTTTCCAAAATTTCTTTTAAAGAATTTTTATCAATTTTCGATGGGATCGGCAAATTATTGTTTCTAAAAAAGAGATGGCAGATGGTCCGGGCGGTCAGCTTGGTTATTGCTAAAAAATATCGTGGCGATTCGCGAAGATTTATTATGTCCGGACGATACAAATTGTCGGTTTTGGTGCCGAAGATTTATCACGAGTTGCCGTTTTTCGATGACATTTCTATTTATAATAGTAAAAAAGTTTATTTTTTGAAAAGGGCGCAGATTTTAGGCGCGGATATTTATGGGGCTTTCGACGGGCGGGGCGTCGGTTATTTCGGGGACTTGGATTATTTGACGACTTTTGCCGACCAGAAAATTCCTCAAATTTTAAATCATTTTGGAATATTGGAATATTCGAGGAAACTGTCAGAAAAAATTCGCCATAAAAAAATCATAAAAATAGGCTCGAAAGAAGAAGTAGAGATTCGCAGCGCCGCTATTTGGGCAATCGAATATTTAAAAGGGGAGTTGAAGAAATCGGGCAGAAAACTTTACTCTTTCGAAATCGACTGGATTTTGTGGAATAAAAGCCAGACAGAGAAGATTAATAACCCGTATCATCTGACAAAAACTATTTACTATTGAGCCGCATACGTAGCTTTTTCTAAAAGACCGACACCTTTGTTAAAAATACCAAAAAAGCTGGGAGTGGGCTTGGTGTTAATGTTGACAAAAATAGCCAGCATGGTTATCTTTTTAAGAAAGAGTTCGTTGATAAATTAATAAAAAGTTAGTTTTTAACGAGGTTGGAGGGGGGGGAGATGAAGCTGGTTCGAGTTTCTTCGATGGGATGGATTAAGGGATTTTTCTTCGGCATGGCGGCGCTGTTTGTTTTAAGTGGCGTTGCCATGTTTATGAATTATTCGGTGCCCACAGAACCCTTTCAGGTTACGCAGGGAAACGTAAGGGGCCAAGCCTTCACTTGGGTTAGCGAGGAGTTAATGTGTCAGGAATTGGATTGGGGTTGGTTGCCGAACGACATGTTTTGGCCGACTATGTTTTTGGATAACCGCCCGAACTTTCAGCTTGGTGTTTTGGATGTCGTGCGCAGAAACGCATTGTGCGCGCGGGAATATCTTTCTCGCCAAAGGGCAACTGACGCCATTGATAAATTGCTGGATCGGGCGTTTACCTTATTCAGTAATGGCCCCGAGGTTTGGATCTGGCCGGTTCCTGAGTGGAAATATGCCAAAGGAATTGAGAAGCTGAAGATATATAGTCAAAACTTAGAAAATAAAAGCTCAACATTTTTTCCAAGGGCCGATAATCTAATTCCATTGGCCAATTATTATTTGTCGATAATGGGTGATGCCAACACGCAGCTGATGCAGGCGATGTCTGATGGCGAAGACAAAACGCCCTGGTTGAAAGTAGACGATAATTTTTATTATGTTAAGGGCGTCGCCTGGGCGCTATATCATTCTATGCGGGCGGTAAAAGTTGACTTTGCCGATGTTCTCAGGGACAAAAATTGCGAGGTGCTGGTTGACCGGATTTTGGCGGACTTGAAGAGATGTCTTGATATCGATCCCGTCTATGTTTGTAACGGGGGGGGGCGGATTTTGGCCGAATCATTCTTCGAACCTATCAAGTCCTTTCAATGACGCGCGGCAAAAAATGAGATCATTAGTATCAGCTTTGACCACAGGCTAGGGGTGAGGGAGTGAAGAAAATCTGGAATACTTTTAAGGGTATTTTTGGGCTAATCTGTCTTTTGTCGTCATATCTTTTTTCAAAACTGTTAATGACGACTACTTATCTCGCGCAGTGGTTCCCGGCGTTGATGAGCCAGGCTTGGGCAGTCAATCTTTTCATGGTCGGCCTGACGCTGCTAGTTATCCTGGGGTTTTATTCTCTGTATCGGACGGCGTGCGCGGGGGATGAAGCCAAGGCGGCAACGCCTGGCCGGGCAATTTTCGGCGCGTTGATCGCTATTTGCGCTTTTGTCGCCGAGAGCCTTAAAGGCGCCGGATATTTAGCTGGTTTTCCGGGCATGAATTATATCTGGATTGATGACTTGGTCGCGCTCGGAATTTATTTTATCGGCATTGCGGGCGTGTATTTAGTTTTAAAAGCAAGGCCTTCCGTGATTGTTCCGTGGAGTATCAGGAAACAGATTAAGCCGGAAAAAGACCAATAAATTGCGGCAACCCATCTGAATCAACAAGATGGGTTTTTTGTTTGGAATAAAAAAACCGCCCAGTACTACGGGGCGGCAGAACAACGCTAGGTCCATGTTTTTAGACTGGTAGGCGTTCGATTTCCCCGGCGAATTTTTTGCTTCTTTCTTCGTCCGATAAGTCGATTTCCCCAACAATTTTCCAGACGCCGTCTAATATCTCGTCTTGGATTCGCTCGATGCTCCAGCTACAGCCGCAGCAACAGACATATCGGCCGTCATATCCGATGACGATTTCGTCGCCAATCTTCACGCCGATTTGCCGCGTCAGTTCGCTGGTCGATTTTAGAACGGTTCCTCTTTTCAGTCCAAGAGAATTTTTTGGGAATTCGGGAATCTCGTTTTTTTTCGTTTCTGGCATCACGCTCTCCTACTACGCGAATTTTAAAGTATTTATACATCTTTCTTCCTAAAAAGTCAGGTTTGACAAGGGTGGTGGCGTAAGTATACTAAAAACAAGAGACTGTTGGTGGGAGCTTCTTTCAGGTTTTTTTGAAAGGAGAAGAAAATAATTTTTATGGTCCATATTTCGCCCAGAGCTGAAGAAATAATCAATATTGCCGGTTTTCCGGTGACCAACGCCCTTCTTTTGACCGGTGTGGTTTTGGTTTTGTTGGTGATAATCAGTCTGGTTTTCAGAAAGCGGTTTAAGATCATTCCCGGCAGCGTGCAAAATGTGATGGAGTTTGTTGTTGAAAGCGTTCTGGATATCATGGAGCCGCTCTATGGTGGCAGAAAAAAAGCGGAAAAATATTTGCCCTGGATCATAACTTTGTTCGTTTTTATCCTTTTTTCCAATTGGTTAGGTTTGTTTCCCGGCGTTGGTTCTGTTGGTATTTGGCGTGGCGAAGAATTTACTCCCTTACTGCGCGCGCCGGCCAGCGACCTAAATTTTACGCTGGCCTTGGCGATTGTTTCGGTAGTCCTGATTCATATTTTCGCCCTGATGGCTCTGGGACCCAAATTGCATTTATCCAAATTCATAAATTTTGAAAGCCCAATCAAATTTTTTATCGGACTCCTGGAAATAGTTTCGGAAATTGCCAAAGTAATTTCTTTTTCTTTTCGGTTATTCGGGAACATCTTTGCCGGCGAGGTTCTTTTGGTGATCATTAGTTTTTTAGTTCCTTATGTTGTTCCGCTGCCCTTTTTGATGTTCGAGGTTTTTGTCGGTTTTATACAGGCGCTTGTTTTTGCCATGCTGACGATGGTTTTTATCGCGATGCAAATCACGGCGGAAGAGCGCTAAATAATAGTGATTAGTGATAGCGTTTTAAACTTCTAACGGATTTGACTTTTAATTGGTTTAAAAATAGAATTAAAAAAATAGCGATCCGAGACGGATCGTTTT
>PFOG01000150.1 GCA_002792395.1 Candidatus Portnoybacteria bacterium CG_4_10_14_0_2_um_filter_44_20
GATGCCGGATGTTACTTTTAGTAAAGGTGGTTATGGTAGCTTCCCGGCCGTAGTGGCCAGTTGGTTTTATCGGGTCCCAGTTATAATTCATGAGTCCGACGCCGTGCCCGGTTTGGCGAATCGCCGATTGGCGGCCTTTGCCAAATATATCATCATTTCGTTTGCGGCGGCCGCTAAATTTTTTTCTTCTAAAAAAACTAAACTTCTTGGGATTCCGATCAGAAGCGAATTGACAACGGGTTTTACCGAGGAAGCAGAGACAACTTTTGAGCTAGTGGCTGGTAAGCCAGTTATTTCTATTATAAGCGGTAGTCAGGGTGCCAAGCTTATCAATCAGCTCATTTTCTTGGCGCTCCAGCGTCTTTTGTCGAAATATGAAATTATCTGGCAGGTGGGCGAGAAAAATTTTGATTCCGTCTCTGGTGAAATATTAGAAAGTTTTGGCAAAATTCCGGATAGTTGCCATATTTTGTCTTTTCTTGACGAAAAACAGTTGGCAGAGGCGTTGGCGATTTCGTCGCTTGTTGTGTCTCGGGCCGGCGCGACCAGCATCTTTGAGATTGCCGCCTGCGGCAAGCCGAGCATTATCATTCCATTGCCGTCTGCCGCCTACGAACATCAAAGAGAAAACGCTTTAGAGTACGCCGGTAGCGGTGCAGCCATCTTTTTAAACCAGGAAAATTTAACCCCCAGCCTTTTGATAAACGAGATAAATCAAATTATTGACAATCCCGCATTGGCCCAAAAGATGTCGGCCAACGCTAAGGTTTTTTCTCGGCCCGATGCGGCGCGCCAGGTTGCTGACGAGTTAATAAGTTTGGTATCGCGCTGACAAAAAAGCGGCCGCAAGCGGCCGCATGGTTATGGATTTAGTTCTTTTTCTCTATTCTTTTTTTCCTCAAAGCGAATAGTATCTAAATAATAGCCAAAAAAACGCACAAGCTTATTAAGAGATACCAGAAACGCTCCGAAAGAGAAAAAACCTGGAGTTAGCCAAAAAGCCAGGTCTTGGCTGACGAAATGCGGTAAAAATTTGCAATAGAAACACATAAAAGCCAACACGCCCAAAACCAAAGTCAAACAAAAAGAAATAATAACCATTTTGTAATACCCCCCCCTGATAGGATATGTCAAAAAACATTCATTATCCAGAAAATAACATAAAAAACAGAAATAATCAACCGGTAATTGTCCGAATCGCGCCTAGCCCGACTGGCACGCTTCATATCGGTACGGCTCGTACAGCGCTTTTTAACTTTTTATTCGCCAAACACAACGAAGGAAGATTTTATTTAAGAATTGAAGACACCGATATTGAGCGGTCAAAGCCGGAGTTCGAAAAAGATATTATTGAAAATCTTAGATGGTTAGGCTTGAAATGGAGTGGGAGAATTTTGAGACAAAGCCAGCGCCGAAAAGTCTATGCGAAGTATATCAAAAAGCTTTTAGACTCGGGGCGAGCGTTTTGGTGTTACCATACAAAAGAAGAATTGGAAGAAGAAAAACAAGGGCAGGCCGGCAGGGGAGAGGCTCAAGTGCATTTTTGCGAACATAAGCACGATTCCCGCCGAGGACAGACCTCGGCGAACTCGCCGAGGTCTGTCCTCGGCGCAGCGAAAGGCGTTATCAGATTAAAATGTCCAGCGAATAATATAAAATTTCATGATTTAATTCGTGGGGAGATAGAGTTTCAGACAAGCCAAATAGGGGATTTTGTGATTGCTAAGGATGCGCAAAACCCGTTGTATAATTTGGCGGTAGTAATAGACGATTATGAAACAAAAGTTTCGCATGTTATTAGGGGCGACGATCATATTTCAAATACTCCGAAGCAGATTATAATATTAGAGTCTCTAGCTTTGGCCAGGCCTCAATATGCGCATATTCCGCTAACCTTAGCGCCCGATAAAACAAAGCTGAGCAAAAGGCATGGGGCAACCGCTATTCAAGAGTATAAGGAAATTGGTTATTTGCCGGAGGCGCTAATTAATTTTATGTCATTTTTGGGGTGGAATCCAGGCGGCGAAAAAGAAATTTTTACGCTGGAAGAACTGGTTGGAGAATTTACCATTGAGCAGATGCAAAGATCGGCGGCCATTTTTAACATTGAAAAACTCGATTGGTTTAACGGGTGTCATATAAGACAATTGTCTCTCAGAGAGTTAACAAAAAGGTGCATTCCTTATTTAGAAAATGCAAAGCTAATACAAAAAGAAAAAAACGAAAAATGTAAAAAATTTAAGATTTTAAGCACTAACGAATCAATTAGCCTTAGTTGGCTGGAAAAGGTGGTTCGGCTTGAACAGGAACGTATGAAGAAATTATCCGAGATAGGGGAGTTGACCGGATTTTTTTTCCGGGATGAACTGACATACGAATTAGAACTTCTACGATGGAAAGACATGACAAAGCAAGAGCTAAAAAGCTCTATTGACAAACTCTATAATATATTGTCGAACGTAAACTCTCGGGATTTTGTTACGGATAAATTATCGGCAATTTTAATGCCGGAGGCGGAAAAAATGAAAGACAGGGGGCGACTATTGTGGCCCCTCAGGGTTTCTATAACTGGTTTAAAGGCTTCACCGGGGCCATTCGAGGTTTTGTCTGTCTTGGGCAAAGAGAGGGCCTTAAAACGCATTAAAGACGCCCAAATGCGTTTATAACAGCCGGATATGGTTCCGTTATAAAGCGCTGGCACTCAAACGTATTAAAAACGCCCCGTAGAGGTTCAGTCGGTCGGGGTTCTATCAATGAGAAACCATTTGTTCCAGATTGCCATAATTTTTTCCATATTTACGTTGATTTCGGTATTATTCGCCGGAAGCGGACAAGCCGGACTTATCGAGGACATGCAGACGCAAATCCAGAACAGGCAGGCGCAAATAAAACAGCTCGAAGAACAGGTTGCTAAGTTGCAGGGTGCTATTAAAAATAATCAAGGTCAGCAGTCGACCCTTAAAAAACAGATAACTCTTTTGGATTCGCAAATAAATCAACTCGAATTTGAAATAAAACTGACTAGGGCGCAAATATCCAAAGCTAATTTGGAAATAGAGAGTCTTAATAACGAAATACAAACCAAAGAGGATGAGATAGTTGTGAATAAAAATTATTTAACTAATGCCGTGAGGGTTATTAATGAATATGATCAAAAGGCGCCCGTAGAAATAATTCTCGAAAACGATAGTTTTTCGGACCTACTTAATCAGCTCGAATATGTCGAAAATCTTCAAGGGTCCATTCAGGAAAAATTGGCTGGTATAAAAACGCTGAAGATTCAGTTATCTGATGCCGCAGAGCAACAACAGGCCTATAAAAATAATCTCGAATTGCTGAACGAGCAGCTAACCGGCAAAAACTTGGCTCTTAATTCTCAGGAGGAGGACAAACAAGATCTTCTGGTAACCACCAAAAATCAGGAGCGAAAATATCAATCGCAACTTCAGACAGTACAACAACAACAGAAAGAGATAGAAAAAGAAATATACACATTGGAAGATAGGCTTCGGATGACTATTGACCCGAATTCTATCCCGCCGGCGCAGAAAGGAATTTTGAACTGGCCTGTTAATAACGTCATAACTCAAACTTACGGTCCAACATCTCAAACTGGTTTTGTTAATGATGTTTATAGCTTTCACAACGGTATCGATTTGCGGGCTGCCATTGGCACTCCAATTAGGGCGGCTGCCGACGGTATCATTAGCGGGGTTGGCGATGACGGGAAATATGCTTATGGCAAGTGGATAACGATCAATCACCAAAATGGTCTTACGACGCTCTATGGTCATTTTTCGGTCCAAAAGGTGTCTGTTGGAAAGCAGGTCAAGAGGGGAGAGATAATAGGATATTCTGGCAATACGGGTTTTACGACAGGGCCCCATCTTCATTTTACGGTTTACGCAACCAATACTTTTCGGATCGAGTCGCGCTGGTATGGATTACTTCCTGCTGGTGGTTCGATCAACCCCTTGAATTATTTAGAATAAAAAAGCCGATTATTCTGAACGGCAAGAGAGTGGCCGGTCCCGCTATTCTCCCAGCAGCCTCTTTGCTAAGCTTCTTCCATCAAATAACTGAGTATAATATCTCTTACACTCAGTCATGAGGGGGAAAATAGAAGTGTGCTGTTTGGGCCATTATGGCCTTTGGCACCCTTTTATGCTATTACTCTTGTGGTTTTTTGGAGGCGTGGGGATGTTGCCCACGTTCTCCTTGGGTAAAGAACTTTACGATTTTCGGGAAATCTCGCTCAAGAGTACATGGTTCCCTGCGATCAAACTCTGGCCAGCTTAAGAACCGTTGCGGCCGGCCACCGTTTTTGAAGCGCGGGAAAAGATATTGTCCCGGATAGCCGCACCGCGGGCACGCCGTGATGTCTCTCAAAATCGGCTCACCTTTCATGGCTAATCCTATGTAATCAACAGCTGGCCATCCACTCATTCGCTCAGCGGTTTCCAGCCACCCGATGACAAAAAGGCTTTTGAGGTGTGCCGTGGCGTGGCCGCATCCCCGACACTTAAGCACGAGGTGCTTGTCGAGGTCTATCTGGTCGCAGCACTTCCTACAAACCGCCATTTCCGAACCGTCGCGGTCTATAGCAATACGAACCATGGGGGCTACCTGTTCGCAGATGTGGCACGTTTGCGGTTCGAGGTATTTTTCAATCAGGCGGCAATGTGTTTCGCACACCGCCACCTCGCCGATATTAACGTAGGCTGGTCGCCCACAAATAAAACATGACATGATTACCCCCCCTTAATCCCAAATGGGTTTTTAAAGATACGCGATTTCGCATTTGAATCCGAAAATTTGATAGAATGGCAGTATGAAAAAAAACTAAAAAGTTCTCGCATC
>PFOG01000004.1 GCA_002792395.1 Candidatus Portnoybacteria bacterium CG_4_10_14_0_2_um_filter_44_20
CTCCGAAAGTTTTTCAGTACCGACAAAAAACCTGTCTTGGTGTTTTTTGGCGGTCTTCATTTCTGGAAATAATCCCGACAGGTTATATAAACCACTCGAGGCCAGGCAAACCAGACGTAGAGGTAAACATCCAACCCCACCGGTTCAATTTTAGTATTTGCGATTCCCTTCTCCCCCACTTCTTTCAATAAGCTGAGCTTATGCCCAAACCAAAAAATCACTACCACAATCATCCCGATGCCAACATAATAACTTACGATTTCCCACAAAAGAGCCATTACGCACCCCCTTTTTGTAAAAGAGCAATAATTACAAACCGATAACGCGCTACGAACCAATTAATCTTACCAGCTCTCCCCTTTTTTCTTCTAATAAATCTTTATTGTTTGCTTCAAGCCTCAAACGCACGACCGGCTCGGTATTTGATTTTCTCAGACTAAACCACCAGTCGGGATATTCAATATAGACACCATCTAAATCAATCGAGTGGCCATCTTTATAATGCTCTTTTACCTTTTTTAGCGTCTCATCGGCATCACTGATTTTCATATTTATTTCTTCGGTGGCAAAATATTTTTTTAGCGGGTTGATTAGCTCGGAAAGCCTTTTTCCCAATTTGCAGATTAAATCCATTGTTTTTATGGCTGCGAACAGACCATCGTCTATCGCGTAATTTTCCTTAAAAAATAGGTGCCCGGAAAATTCACCCGCTAAGGCTCCGCCCCTCAAAGCCATTTCCTTCTTATAAAAAGGATTTCCCACCCGCATCATTATGGGTACTCCCCCGCTCTGCTCAATAATTTCCTTAACTGCTTTACTAAACCGCAGGTCGTAGTAAACTTTCTCGCCAGGGTATTTCTTCAACTCTTCCCGCGCCAATGCCGCTACCAGCATATCAGCAAAAACAATTTCGCCGGTTTCATCGATCATAATTGACCTATCCGCATCACCGTCAAAAAATATCCCCAAATTAGCTTTCTCTGCTTTAACCCGTTCACGCAGCTCGTTCATGTTCTCGATATTATGCGGGTCAGGAAAATGATTGGGGAAACTTCCATCCAACTCCTCATACATCGGAATATAGTCGATATTTAATTTGTTGAAAACTTCTCTGCCCGACACCGCGCCAACACCGTTACCATAATCAGCAACAACCCTTAATCCTTTTATTTGCCCACAAAAGCCCAAAACGTGCTGGATATATTCATCCAAAATGTTTCGAGGAATAACGCTCCCTCTTTCGTCCACATCAACAAAATTGCCCGCAAGCGCCAATTGTTTAATCGGTTCAACTTCTTCATCCATCATCTGGATACTTCTCTCGCCCATCAGTTTTAGTCCGTTAATATTGGGCGGGCTGTGTGAAGCGCTAAGCATTATACCACCAACATCACCGCCAATTTTTTTGGTGGCGAAAATCAGCATTGGCGTGGTACAAATTCCGATGTCGATAACATCCAATCCTTGTAAAGTTATTCCCTCAACTAACGCCTTAAACAGACCAGGCGAAGAAATTCTGGCATCGCGGCCAACAACAACATTGTCGGTTTTCCCGCTTAAATAAATCGCGAAAGCCGCGCCTATTTTATTAGCCGCTTCTTCGTTAACCTCCGCGGGATAAATGCCTCTTACGTCGTAGGTCTTGAAAATTTTAGGGTTAATGCTCATGGGTTTATTTTCTGCTTTTATATAAATAATACAAGAAGCGGGACAAGAAAACAAGAAAAAATCGTCTTTTCCCCTCAATGTTTTCAGAAGTTTTTTCTGCTAGCCGGAAACCTTGCAAATACAGATATAATTTAATAAGATGGACATATCATACTTTTACAATCCACAACCCGTGGGAGGCAAATATGCGGGAATTTCAAGAAGCGCAAAGATTAGCAGATCTTTATAGCCAGGACCTACTTGATGCCTACAACGAATTAGACCACTTGAAACGAAAAAGGCTTGACCAGATTATCTATTTTCTTAGAAACAAAAAAGACGCCACATTTTTAAGCATTGGCTGCGGCCCGGCAATCATCGAGCTAGAAATAGCGAAAAGGCTTGATAAAAACGTTGTCGGCTTCGACTGCTCGCCGATCGCCATCGCCCTGGCAAAAAAGAAAATCGAGAAAGCGGTAGTAAATGGCGTCATTCGGGAAAAACAACTTGAGGTTTTCGAAGCTAATCTTATGGCTCTGCCGTCGGACTTAGCCGCGATTCTTCCCCTTCCTGCCGTAATATGTTTCGACGTCATCGGCGCCTTCACCCTGAAAAGCAAAAAGTTCTTCCTCCAAGAATTATGGAGCCAATGCGTGGCGCCCAAGGGAACCCTTACGCTAACAGCTCTCTCCTGCTCCGACACTTCGAGGGCAGAAAAATACGCGAGGGGGCTAATTATCAAAGGAAAAAATTATCGGGTGCGCCTTTACAGCGAAGGCGTGAAAACCTACATGGGTCTTTTAAACACCCTAATTCCCCAACCAACCTGGTTCTACATAACAAGACTCGACGAGGAATCGTTGCTCATTGATATCAAAAGAAGTTGATGTATCAACCAAAACACAGGTCCACGAAAGGTGGATCTTTTTTTAATACCACGAGGATCGCGGAATTCGTGTGGGGATCGACCCCGTTAGAAGTTCGGCGAGACCATTCTTATTCCACAAATCAAGAGATGAAGATACCTTTTGGTTTGGACTTCGTGTTACTATAAAATGATTAAAAACTTCTAATGGGGTTGACCAAAAAACTTCGCTTTGGTAAGATGAGTTTATTGTGCTCCCCGCAATATCGCGAGGAGCATTAATAGACACAGTTAGCATTGAACCACAACAAATTTCGTCATGTATGAACTTACCCTTATAGCCGACTCAAGCCTTTCAGAAGAAAATCTGGCCGGCTTGATTAAAAAAATTAAGGAATTTATTGAGAATCACGAAGGACGTATTGTCAAGGATTTTGTGACTAAAAAAACCAGACTGGCCTACCTCATTAAAAAACAAGCCAATGGCTTGCTCTGTAGTGTTGATTTTGAGTTAGAAAGAAACAATATCGATGCTTTCGCCAAAGAAATAAAAGAAGATAAGAACATCCTGCGTCATATCATCATCAATAAAGAAGTGGTCAGACCTAGACCCCCAACACTCAAGCCAGCAAAGATTCAACCAAAAAGCAAGCAAACAAAAATTAAAATCGAGGAGCTGGACAAAAAGCTGGAAGAAATATTACAAGAATAGTAACCGGCTACTGCTTACCGACTACTGGCTACCGCAAAAGCGGTCAGCCGTAGACGGTAGTCCGTAGACAAAGTTCATTTATGAACTTTAACAAAGCTATCGTCCTGGGTAATTTAACCCGCGATCCCGAATCAAAAACATTGCCTTCCGGCCAGCCGGTTGCCACTTTCGGCGTAGCAACCAATCGTTTTTATACCGACAAAACCGGCAACAAACAAAAACAGGCCGAATTTCATAACATTGTCGCATTTGGAAAATTGGCTGAAATTTGCTCGAAATATTTAAAAAAAGGGGGGTTAATCCTGGTCGAAGGAAGAATTCAAACGCAATCTTGGGAAAAAGACGGCATTAAACGCAATCGCACCGAAATTATAATGGAAAATATGCAGATGGGGCCCAAAAACGCCGGTAATTCCTCGTCGCCAACCGCTTTTTCAAAATCGAAACCGTCAAGCGTTGATGATGACATTCCGGTTATCGATCAAGAAACCCCGGTGTCGAACGATACTCAAGGCAAAGATGATGAAGTTAATGTTGATGATATACCATTTTAATTCTATTTAGATCGCAACAGACACTATGAAAAAAGCTTGCTATATGTGCCAAAAGAATATTCAACAGATAGATTTTAAGGACGCGGAACTCCTGCGCCACTTTTTAACCATGCAGGCAAAAATAGCTTCGGCGAAAAGAAGCGGGAATTGCCGTAGGCACCAACGAGAATTATCACACGCCATAAAGAGAGCGCGTTTTATGGCATTATTGCCCTATACAACACGCTAAAACTTTTGGAAAGAAAAGGCGCCCCACAGCATTGCGGGGCGCTTTTTGATTGCAAAAATTGACCGGCATAACCAACAAGAGCTACAATAGAGACAAGAGACTATTCGCATTATTTATTGTTCAAGCCGCCCTAAGCTTACCCTAAGTTTATCGAGAGAGCCTGAAGAATAAATTTTAAATCAATGCCCCAACAAATAATCGCTCTGCTTCTTTTCGGTGTCGTCTTAATATTGGTTTTTACAATATCCTCGGAACAGCCCGGTCAAGCCTCAATTTGGACAATGTTAAAAAACTGGTTCAGCGCGCTTAATAGGATATTCGCGCTTAACCTAAAGCTAGAAAAATGCGTCAACTCTTGCGGCGATAACACGTGCCAAAGCAACTTTTGCGCGGGAAAAAATTGCTCCTGTCTCGAGACATACGCAAACTGCCCGACGGACTGCAGTAATACGCCGACATTACAACCCCAGCCCACCTCAGTTGAAAATTCCGACCAACAGAATGACGCTTGCGTAAATAAATGCCCCGACGGTCTCTGCGAAGAAATTGTTTGCCTGGGCGCTGACTGCCCTTGCGCCGAAACGCCTTCAAGCTGTCCGCAGGATTGTAAAAACGTAACCCCATTAAAATTAATCGCGCCGAATCGATAAATCCCGCGAATACGCCGCCTCAACCCAAAACCGCCTCGCAGAAACACGAGGCGGTTTTGGGTTTCATATTGTTATTCCCGCAGGCCGCGCATCAAACTACTTCCTTGGCCGCGTCTTTAACTTTTTTAGTTATTTCTGAAATTAGTTTTGGATTGTCTTTGAGAAATTGTTTTGCCGCGTCTATTCCCTGCCCCAATTTCTGCTCATCGTAAACAAACCAAGTTCCTGACTTTTTAACAACATTATATTTTACTCCGGAGTTCAAAAGGTCTGCCTCGTGGTCCACGCCGTACCCGTAAACGATATCGAACTCCGCGATTTTAAACGGCGGCGCGACCTTATTCTTGACTACCTTGGCCTTAACCCGGTTACCGATAATGTTTTCGCCCTTCTTTATCTGGGCGGTCCGCCGCAAATCAATGCGGACGGAGGCATAAAATTTCAAGGCCTTGCCGCCAGGAGTCTCTTCGGGGTTACCGAACATAATGCCAATCTTCATCCTAATCTGATTAGTGAAAATAATCGTCACCCCGCCCTTAGCAGTAATGGCAGTCAATTTCCGCAAAGCTTGCGACATCAAACGCGCCTGTCGACCCATGTGCTGCTGTCCCATTTCCCCCTCTATCTCCGCCCTAGGCGTCAGCGCCGCCACTGAGTCTATGATTATCAACTCCACCGCCCCTGAACGCACTAATGATTCCACAATATCCAGCGCTTGCTCGCCAGAATCCGGCTGGGAAATCAATAAATCATTAACTTGAACGCCTAATTTTTTGGCGTATTCCGGATCAAGCGCGTGCTCCGCGTCAATAAATGCTACCATCCCGCCTTTTTTCTGAGCCTGAGCAGCCGTTTGCAAACAAATCGTGCTCTTTCCGCTTGACTCCGGACCGTATAATTCAATTATTCTTCCTTTCGGCATACCGCCGACGCCCAAGGCAATATCGAGAGAAACCGAACCAGTCGAAATCGCTTCGACGTCAACCCGCTTAATTTCGCCTAATTTCATGATTGACCCTTCGCCGAATCTCTCTTTTATCTCCGCTATCGCGTTTTCCAAAACCTTTGCTTTATCGTCTTTTGTTTGTGTTTTTTCTTTTGTCATTTTTGTTGTCATCCTGAGCGAAGCGAAGGATCCCATCGTCGCCATAATCTTAACCCGAGAGAAAGAGTTTCTTCGGGCTACACCCTCAGAATGACAAGGTTTTTATTGTTCGGCTTTTGGCTATTGAAAATTTCTTAACCCTCTTTTATTTTTTCCACCCCCGACTTCAAGGCCATTCGCACAAATATAGTTTTCCGTTCCCCCAATTCATCAAGAAACTCATAATAATTACCGTTCGGCCCCATCGTCAATATCCCAACTCGTGATCTCGGCTCTTAATCTTTGAATTACGCCCCACCTTGATGATCATACTGATCATACCATTTTTGTGAGTCAGATGGCTGGCTAATCAAAATTTGCCGCGGCTTAGCGCCTTCACCGGGACCGATAACACCCTGCTCTTCAAGCACATCGAGCAATCGGGCGGCGCGGGCGTAGCCAACGCGCAAACGGCGCTGAAGCAGCGAGGCCGATGCCTTACCGGCTGCCACCACAACCTCTTTTGCTTCTTCATAAAGCTCGTCATCAATATCTTCGTCGCTCTTCCCGCCCCATAATGTCGCGTTTTTCCGGTGTTCGGTTACCTCGGTTTGATAATCAACGGGATCGCCGGTTGACCGAATAAAATCGGCGACTCGCTTGGTTTCCTCTTCGGAAATAAAAACCCCCTGTAATCTGACAGGTTTTCTCGCATCACCGGCCAAATAAAGCATATCGCCGTTGCCCAGCAATTTTTCCGCGCCAGACATATCAAGAATTGTTCGCGAGTCAATTTGCGAAGCCACCTGCAAAGCAATTCTTGAAGTTATATTGGCCTTGATCAAACCGGTAATAACGTCGACCGATGGCCTCTGCGTACAAACAATTAGATGTAGGCCGACAGCGCGTGACATCTGGGCCAAACGAACAATTGCCGCCTCAACCTCCCGTCCATACGCCACCATCAAATCCGCTAATTCGTCGATAACAATCACCACATATGGCATAGGCTCGTCAGGTTTTTTGTTGTTATAAGAAATGATATCACGAGAACCGGCTCCAGCCAAAACATTAAACCTTCTTTCCATTTCTCCCACCGCCCATTGCAATGCATTAACAGTCTTTTCCGGCTCAACCACAACCGGCGTTAAAAGATGAGGAATATCTTTGTAAACCGGAAATTCCACCCTTTTCGGATCAATCAAAATCAACCGCAAACGTTCCGGAGAATGACGATAAAGAAAGCTAAGAATAATAGTATTCAAACAAATTGTTTTTCCCGAACCGGTCGCTCCCGCAATCAATATATGAGGCATTTTTTCGAGGGCTGAATAAACCGGAACACCAGCGACATTTCGGCCAAGGGCCATTGTCAACAAATTACGATTTTCGATAAAATCCTTATTCTCTATTAAATTTTTTAAACGAACTCTCGTTATTACTTTATTAGGCACTTCGATTCCTGCCCAGGAACGGCCGGGAATCGGCGCCTCGATACGAAGCGGGTGCGCGGCCAACGACAGGGATAGATCGTTGACAAGAGCCGTAATTCTCGCGAGTTTAATGCCTTGCGCCGGCTTAAGAGTATATTGAGTCACCGTTGGACCAACTTTAGTCTCCCCCATTTCAACCTCAACCCCAAAATGCGCCAGAGTCCGCTGAATAATATTGGCATTGGCCTTAATATCGCCGCTTGAAGGCTTGCCCTGATCGCTTTCCAAAAGAGCAACTGGTGGCGGCCGCCAAGCATCAACATGACGCGCAGCACCTTTGTCCGCGGCCGACATGCCCCCCCCGGAAGCCGCAACCACCCCGTCATCATCAATGCTCTCAAAACCATTCTCGTCATCTATTTTTCTCACTTTAAAATTTGGCTTCGGTAGAATCCTCTTGCCGATGTCCGCGATCTGGCCAAACACCCCCCTCTCCTCGCCATCGTCTATGGATAAATCCTCGACAGTTTCAGCCACCCCCTGCTCTCTCTTGCTAAACGATACAACAAAAACACTTAAAAGCTTGTTCAAGGATATGTCCAGCGCGATTAAAATAGCGCTTATCAAAAAGGCAATAAAAACTATCAAGCTGGCATAAACGCCTAATAATTTTAGAAATGGATATGCAACGCCATAGCCCAGATATCCGCCGCTTTCCGTCGGCTTGCTTCCGATAATCAAGACGGAGAGAATACCCAAGAAACTCAAGAGAAATATAAACATTCCCAAGAGCGTTGTTTTATAAACATCTTTATGTAGTGACTTTAAAACGCTGATGCCTCCTAAAAGAAGGGCGGCAGTAATCAAAAAGATTCCTTTTCCAAGTGCCAGCCTCGCGCCTTTAACAAAATATTGGCCAAAAATACCGGCTAAATCGAAATAACTAAGAATCGTGATAATCGCCAGAGCGAAAAAAAAGACGGCTAAAATTCCGTTTTTTGTTTCGGTTTCCAAGCCAAGCCGGTTCTTTTCGGGTTTTTCTACTTTCTCCTTCCCATCGTTTCTATTATCATTTTTAGGCATATTTTCTTATCATCCCACCAATAAACAAAACTTAACTAACTATATCTAATTTTACTTCAACTACAACTCATCGTCAATCGCAACATAAATAAAAAATCTCCCCGAAGTACTGCGGGGAGACTAAAATTACTACTTAAGACACGCGCCCTTATTCTGGCAACGGAAACTTAATCGTAAATTCCACCCAATCACCTTTTTGCGCGGCTTTAACCGAAGCGCCTTTATGGGCCTCGATACTGCTTCGCACTACCGCCAGGCCCAAACCGACACCATCAGGCGACGTGGTAAAAAAGGCTTCAAAGATTTTCTTGGGATCAGGTATCTGCCCTGGATTCCGTAAGACAATCTTTACCTGATTGCCATCTCTACCGATAAAAATCTCCACAACCCTTTTCCCCGAGCTGGGCGGCTGAATATGTGTAAACGCGTTAAGAATCAGGTTATTAAAGGCCAACTCTAGCCGGCTTTTATCAAGCAGCAAGATTGGTATATTTGGCCGGGTCGTCACTTTGATTTGAACGGAATTCTTCAACGCAATTACTTCAGTGTTTTGGAGTATTTCTTTGATAAGCTTGTCAATCGCCACCGGAGCCAAAACGAGCGGGCGTTCCATCCTCGAATATTCCAGAACATCTTTTAGGGTTTTTTCCGCCCGCACAACGCCTTCAATTACCTCGTTCAAGCAATGAATAAGATCATCATTGCTATGACATGTTTTCTCGGCAACCTTCTTTGCGCGCCGCGCGAAACCGCCGATAGTAACAAGGGGGTTCCGTATTTCATGAGCGACGGTACTGGAAACACGCCCCAGCATGGCCAACCGGTTCTGATGCTCCTGCCTACGGCTAAATTCCGGTAGTATATTGATAATTGTCGCGATATCATTAACAAATTCTATTTCGATGTCATTAAAAGAACGTTTTTCGCGGATTGCGTCTAGAACGATAACAAATCCGACTTCGCCGCGATCATCGAGAACTGGAACGAATAGAATCGATTTAATATCAATGGCCTCGATCAGGCCACGCATATAATAGCATTCTGTATATTTCGCCGTCGCTATATCGTCGACGAGACGCATTTCTTTTGTTCTTAGAACCTCAATAATGGGCGGACAATTCTCGATGCGATAACTCACTCCAAGAGTATGGGGCGGACCGGAAGTCGCGACACCGGCCACGAATTTATAAACGCCGCCATCGCAGTTGACCTCTGCTATAACACATCTTTCAATATCCAGCGCCGCCACCAATCTTTCGGCAACGAACTGAAGGTTAATCCCCGAAAACCCTTCCTGCATTACTGTCATAGCAATGTCAGACATCGCTTTGGCCTTATGAATATGAATAGGATCTTTTGGCATTCTCACTCCTCCGATACCCTTTGTCGAAGAACACAATTTTGGTTATTTTAGCAATTTTGTCTCTTTTTGTCAATTTTCGTACGGGTAGTTTAAGAATTATTAACCAAAAAGAAAGCGGTTACCCGCCTTCTTTTGTCAAGCAGTTAAAATCGGTTTCTATACGAAATCTCGTTTCAAGCCGGTTCCGGCCGGAATCAGCTTGCCGATAATCACATTCTCCTTGAGTCCTTTCAATTTATCCTCTTTGCCCTGAACCGCGGCATCAATAAGAACCTTAGCAGTCTCCTGGAAAGACGCGGCTGAAAGCCAACTCGTTGTGCTCAAAGAAACCCGGCTGATTCCCATAATCAAATCCTGTGCCTTTACCGGCCTACCGCCCCTTTTGCCCACCGCCTCATTTTCTTCCAGAAAATGCCCTCTTTCGATAATCTCACCGACTATCAGGGGAGTATCACCAGACTCCAGAACCTTCACCCGAGAAAACATCTGCCGTATAATAACCTCAATATATTTGTCATTAATTCCTTCCCCCTGTGAAGTATAAATATTTTGAACTTCTTTTACGATATATCGCTGAACAATTTCTTTACCGGCCAGTCTGAAAAGATCCTTCAAATCTATATGCCCCTCTGTCAATTGCTGTCCCGGCAACACATTGTCGTCCTTTTTGACCCAGATGCCGCGATCCAATGAAGCCAGATACTCAACAACTTTGGGTTTTTCCTTGCTTAACTTTCCTATCACTCCCCGGATCGTTATAACCCTCTTATCTTCTCTCGTCTCAACCGACAAAACCTTTCCTTCGGCCTCGGATATTATGGCCCGTCCTTTCGGCGGCCTGATTTCGAAAATTTCATCTACACGCGGCAAACCTTGCGTGATATCCCCGCCTCCAGCTACGCCACCGGTATGAAAAGTACGCATAGTCAGCTGGGTACCCGGCTCACCGATAGCTTGCGCGGTGACAATCCCAACCGCCTCGCCCAATTTTACAAGCTTATTATTCCCCAAATCATAGCCGTAACACTTTTGACAAACCCCTCTTTTGGCTTTACAGCCAATGACTGAACGTAGCCGAATTTGTTCAATACTGGTGGCCCCAATCGCCCTTGCTGTTTCTTTATCAATCATCTGACCGGATTTTACTAACGTCTTCCCCTTTACTTTGATTTCCTCCAAAGAAACACGACCAGTAATTCTCGAACTCAAATCCCGACCCAACTCTTCACCGTCTACTCTATACACCACGATACCGGTTTTGTCTCCGCAATCCTCTTCAGTGATAATCAAGTCTTGCGCTACATCAATCAACCGCCGCGTCAGGTAACCAGCCGTTGAAGTTCTTAAAGCCGTGTCTGACGCGCCTTTTCTGGCACCATGAGTGGAAATAAAAAACTCCAAGACATTAAATCCTTCCTTAAAGGAACTCTTGACCGGCAATTCTATGATTTCACCGGCCGGATTAATCACCAGTCCCTTAATGCCTATCATTTGCGTTGTCTGGCCCCACGAACCGCGGGCACCGGAATTAACCGCGACAAAAACAGGATTGGTGGGACCTAAAGATTTGCGAACTTCTTTTGAAATCTTATCCATAACCGAAAACCAAATTTCAATGATCCTAACGCGCCGTTCTTCGCGCGTTAGAAGCCCGTTCAAATAATGCTTATGCGTCGCCTCAACCTCTTGCTCCGCCTGTTCCAAAATCTGTCCTTTGGCGGCTGGGACTATCAAATCGTCCATTCCCCAGCTTATGCCAGACCTAGTCGCGTATTCAAAACCGATTTCTTTAATTTTATCCAGTGCCACCGCCGTCCTCTCGACCCCGCGCCTTTCGATAATTTGAGTTATAATTCTATGTAAAACTTTTTTGTCTAATTCTTCGTTAATAAAATCGGCGTCTCCCTTTAAGGCTTCATTGAATATGATCCTGCCCACACAAGTTTCTACAATCTTCCCGTCGAGCCGGAATTTAATTTTTGCCCTTAGGTCAACCGCGCCAACCCCATGAGCCACAATTGCCTCGTTTTCGGAGGCAAAAACCATTCCCTCCCCCTTCAATCCGTCAACCATATTCGTCATCCAATAGCAACCCAAAATCATATCTTGCGTTGGGATAGCGATTGGTTCACCCGTAGCCGGTTTTAGAAGATTTAAAGAAGAGAGCATGATGCGAGCCGCTTCTTTTTGAGCCTCTTCTCCCAAAGGTAAGTGCACAGCCATTTGATCGCCATCAAAGTCGGCGTTGAAAGCGCGACAAACCAAGGGATGTAACTTAATCGCGCTACCCTCGATCAAAACTGGCAAAAAAGCCTGAATACCCAAGCGATGAAGGGTCGGAGCGCGGTTTAAAAGAACCAGCCTATCTTTAACTACTTCTTCTAAAATCGCCCAGACCTCGTCGGTTTCCGATTCTATCAAACGCCCGGCCTGTCTGATGTTATGAGCCAGCTCGCGCTCCACCAATTTTTGAATAACAAAAGGCTTAAAAAGCTCTAGCGCCATGCGTTTAGGCAGGCCGCACTGATGAATTTTTAGTTCCGGTCCGACAACAATCACCGAACGGCCGGAATAATCAACGCGCTTTCCAAGAAGATTTTGACGGAACCGCCCGTGCTTGCCCTTCAAAATATCCGCCAAAGATTTTAGGGGCCGTCGCTGGCCGGTTGAAGCTACAGCAGATTGTTTTTGCCGAATTGAATTATCGATTAGCGCATCAACGGCCTCTTGCAACATTCTTTTCTCATTGCGACAAATCACTTCCGGAGCATTAAGTTCGATTAGTTTCTTGAGGCGATTATTGCGATTTATAACCCTTCGATAAAGATCATTGAGATCAGACGACGCGTACCGTCCGCCATCGAGGGCAACCATTGGGCGAAGATCGGGGGGCAAAACCGGCAGAACTTTCAAAATCATCCACTCCGGCTTGATTTTAGCCCTTAGCATGGCTTCAACCAGCTTCAAACGCTTCGAAGCTTTTTCTTTTTGGGTTTCTGGCCCGGAAACGACCTGTTTTTGAATGTCCTTCTTCAAGTCTTCAAGCGAAAGTTCTTCCAGTACCTTCCTGATCGCCTCGGCCCCGATACCTACTTCAAATACATGGCCGTATTTCAGGCTCAACTCAAAATACTCCGCCTCACCAAGAATGCGAAGCTTATAAAGACCGCGAACCGCCCTAAGAGCTCCATCTCTTTGAGCTTTGAGATTCTCCAGATTAGAAACAATTAGCTTATCCTGATCTTTTTTAAAAGACTTCTTTTCCGCTGTTTTTGAAGACTCTTCGCCTATTGGCTTTTTAGACTTAGCCAAGCAACCAGCTTTTTTTGTTTTATATTCACGCTCAATTTCCTCAATAACCTTTTGGCGCGCGTCGTCATCGACTCTGGTAATAATATAATTAGCAAAATAAATAACTTTTTCCAAATCTTGGACAGAAGTATTGAGAGCCAAACCGATCTTTGAAGGAATGCCCCGCAAAAACCAGATATGACAAACCGGGCAAGCCAATTCGATATGACCCATCCTCTCTCTCCTAACAATTGATCGAGTGACTTCCACTCCGCATTTATCGCAAACGATGCCCTTGTAACGAATCCTTCGATATTTGCCGCAATAACATTCCCAGTCCTTTTCCGGACCAAAAATTTTTTCACAGAACAAACCGTCCTTTTCCGGCCGCTGAGTGCGATAATTTATCGTTTCCGGTTTTGTTACCTCTCCATGAGACCAGGCGAGAATTTCCTCCGGCGAAGCAATTTTCAACTTGATTGATTTAAAATCGACGATAGTTGACATAAAAATTGGTTCGATCAATTAATTTTATTTATATGCCCTTAGGGACTTAGGAGAAACTCTTAATCATCTGCCCCTTCTTCTCTACGCCTTCCGTCCACTAGATCAACATCCAAGCCCAGTGCTTTCAACTCGCTAACCAATACATCAAAAGAAGCTGGAATTTGGGGGGTTTTAATTTTCCGACCCCGAATAATGGAATCGTACGCGTTGGCCCGTCCCGCCACGTCATCAGATTTTATTGTCAGCATTTCCTGAAGCATATAAGCCGCTCCATATCCCTCAAGAGCCCAAACTTCCATTTCTCCAAACCGCTGTCCGCCAAACTGAGCTTTACCGCCTAAGGGCTGCTGGGTGATTAATGAATAGGGACCGATTGAACGCATATGAATTTTGTCTTCCACCAAATGAATAAGCTTCATCACATAAATATAGCCAACGGTTACCCTCTGGCCAAAGGGCTCGCCAGTCTGACCGTCAAAAAGCATAATCTTTCCATCCTGAGGCAGACCAGCCGCTTTTAGTTCTTCCCGAATCCGATCCGCGCTTGGCCCCGCCAAAGACGGGCAAATAGCCCGATAGCCCAACATTTTTGCCGCCCATCCTAAATGAGTTTCAAGAATCTGCCCAATATTCATCCTGGAAGCAACGCCAAGAGGATTGAGAATAACATCCACCGGCGTTCCATCGGGCAAATAGGGCATTTCCTCCTCCGGTAAAATTTTAGCGATGACACCCTTGTTGCCATGACGACCAGCCAATTTATCGCCCACCATAACCGGCCTTAGTTCGGCAACCTCAACACGGATACTTTTTATAACCCCGGGCGGCAGCTTGTCCCCCCGCTCGCGGGAAAATGTATGAATTTCAACAATTCGACCTCTTTTACCATGTGGCAAACGCAGCGAGGTATCTTTAACATCCCGCGCTTTTTCGCCGAAAATTGCTCTCAGCAATCTCTCCTCCGCAGATAAATCAACCTCCCCTTTGGGAGAAATTTTTCCGACTAAAATATCATTAGGGCCAACTTCGGCGCCAATTCTAACGACACCCTCTTCATCCAAGTCTTTAAGCTTTTCTTCGCTGACATTCGAAATATCAGGCGTCGTTATTTCCGGACCAAGTTTAGTTTCCCGAACATCGCAAATAAAATCTTCTATATGGATTGACGTAAAGCGGTCTTCTTTAACCAGTTTTTCAGAAAGAATAATAGCGTCTTCAAAATTAGCTCCCCGCCAAGGCAAAAAAGCGCACAATAGATTTTGCCCGAGAGCCAAACAGCCATTCTCGGTCGCCATCCCATCTGCCAAAACCTCTCCTCTTTTCACCCTTTGCCCCCGTTTAACTATCGGCCGTTGAGTAGCACAGGTAAATTGGTTAGTACGAACAAAAGTATGAAGTGGATAAGTTTTTGCCTTCCTTGCGCTCTTAACACGAATATTGTTGGCATCTACTGCATCAATCACGCCATCGTCCTGACTAATCACCAAATGGCCAGAATCATAGGCAGCCTTTTCCTCCAAGCCAGTTGACACCAACGGCGCCTGGGGCTTAATACAAGGAACGCCCTGGCGCTGCATATTCGAACCCATTAAAGCGCGGTTTGCGTCGTCATGCTCCAAAAACGGAATCAGCGCGGTCGCGACCGAGACGCACTGCTGAGGAGAAACGTCGATATAATCAATTTTTTCCCGCTTGGTAATACTCGGCTGACCCTTCACGCGCGCCTCCACTCGAGACTCTAAAAGATTGCCGTTTTTATCAAGAGCAACGCCGGCATGAGCAATGTTAACCATTTGTTCTTCAAACGCGTTAAGAAAATCAATTTTCTTGGAAAGACGGCCGCCGATTATCTTTCGATAGGGTGTTTCAATAAACCCGTATTCGTTGAGTCGCGCGAAACACGCTAAGTGACCGATCAATCCAATGTTCGGACCCTCTGGCGTTTGAATCGGGCAAATCCGGCCATAATAAGTAGAGTGAACATCTCTTACCTCAAAACCCGCTCTTTCCCGCGTTAACCCGCCCGGTCCCATAGCAGAAACCCGGCGCTTGTGTTCGAGTTCCGCCAAAGGATTGACCTGATCCATAAATTGCGACAACTGCGAAACAGTAAAAAATTCCTTGACCGAGGCAATAAAGGGACGGGCGTTAATCAATTGGCTGGGCATTAACGTTTCGACGTCCAAAATACTCATTCTGTCCTTTATGATTCTTTCGGTTCGCGCCAAACCGATTCTCAATTTATTCTGGAGCAATTCGCCGACACTTCTGATGCGACGGTTAGCAAGATGATCAATATCGTCGGGATGGGCGTCGGAACTATTGCTCAGCCGGATGATTTCCTTAAGTATTGAGACAAGATCATCCAAGCTGAAAACTCGGTTTTCTTTGGTTGTGGGTTTATTAATACTAAGTCGTTGATTAAGCTTCCAGCGGCCAACCTTAGATAAGTCGTACCTTTCAAAATTAAAAAACATCGCCTCGATCAGTTGTCGCGCGTTATCAACCGCGGCCAAATCGCCCGGCCGCAGGCGTTTGTAAATTTCGATAAACGCTTCTCCTTGATTTTTTGCCTGATCTTTGCTTAGGGTAACGTCAATAAATTTTAGTTCTTTGTTGGTGTCAACATCCGCAAAGGTCTTCTTGATTTTTTCTTCGCTTTCCATGCCAAACGCCTTCAACAAGGAAGTGGCGGCAATTTTCCGCTTTCGATCGATTTTAACAGAAATCACTCCGTCGCCATCAACCTCGAACTCCAACCAAGCCCCGCGATTAGGAATAACCTTGGCGCCAAAAAATTGTCGTTCACCGCGAAGATAACTGACGGTAAAAAATATTCCCGGCGACCTGATCAGCTGAGAAACTACGACACGCTCAACGCCGTTAATAATAAAAGTGCCGCGATCAGTCATCAACGGAAAATCACCCAGATAGACTTCTTGTTCTCTGGTTTGTTTTGTTTTTTTATTAATAAGATTCAGAAGGCATCGCAAAGGAGCTTCGTACGATGCGCCTCTTATTCGCGATTCAACCTCGCTAAATTTAGGCTCTTCAAAATAGTAATCGCGAAAATATAACTCTAATTCCTCGCCCGACCAGTCGCGAACCGGAGAAACTTCATCAAAAAGTTCCCGCAGACCCTGGTCGATAAACCACTTGTAAGAATTCAACTGAATTTCCGCTAACTCGGGAAAATCGGAACTAAATTGGTATCTCGAAAAATTTTTAGTCATACCCGATTTTTTCGGCGATAATCCTTGCGCCTATTTTCTGCGCTTGGTCGCCGAGAGATTAGCAAAATCAAAATCGAAACGCAAAACTCAAATACCCCAAACTATCATCTTTTTATGGTTCGACAAACTCACCACAAGTTTGAGGTTAATCAAAAACAGAAGAGTTAAAATTATTTTTTATGCATTAAAAAAAGTGAAAAAATACCTAGAAGATTGTTCAATTTTTGAAAAAAATCGCCGAGACAAAAAGCGACAGACTGCGGCCGAACCGCGATTTGGTGTGTCAAACCCCGTTAGAGCTGCGGCTGCGCCTTGATTCTACGGGGTCAAAAACAACCGAGATGAGCTCAAAAAATTCTCGTAAAGCAACAAAACGAGTTTACACCATTTTAAAAATCCTGT
>PFOG01000010.1 GCA_002792395.1 Candidatus Portnoybacteria bacterium CG_4_10_14_0_2_um_filter_44_20
AGGGTGAAATAGAGTGCCCCGCAATATTGCGAGGAAACCAAGGTTCAACTTCTCGTGGGGACGCAAGGGTGAGAGGGCAAGCTACGCTTAATTTTATCTCAGTCCCGAAAGGATAACACCCTTGTTTCATTTTGTCAATTTTGTTCTATATAAATATTACGACGGCGAATTCTATGCTAGCAACACATAGCGGTCGCGTTCAGCCTTTTTAAAATTGTTAAAACGGTCGTAATTAACCTCTTCAAATTTTTCGGCCTTTCCCTGTTTTACCAATGTCTCCCACAAACTTTTCATCTCGGGAGAATTTACGGTATCGGAGTAAAGCGGCAGGCCATAAAGCATCCGCGAATAAGCATTCATTAAATATAGCCGCCTAGTGCCCAATCCTCGCCCTCTTAAATTTTTATCGGTTTCAATCCAACCGATAAAAGGCTTGTCCTTAAAATATTCCAGACACTCTTTCGGGCATTTTACATTAAGTCTTAATTCAGAACGGCCGATTATTTTATCCCCGCCCATGTCAACAAAATAAGTCAATCTTTCGGTATCGCCGGCCTCTAAAAAACCTTTTGGGTAAGTTTTTGTCTGCTGAGCTAGAAAGGTTGCTTTCCCGTCGCGATGGCGCACCCGGAAAAAATTATCAAAGTTGCCAAGCGTATAATCGTTTGGACTCAGAAATTGACCGCTTTTGAATTCGAAAAAATGTAATACTTCCTCCGGAATTTCAGCTGTAGCCACCGTTTCTATTTCTCCCTCGGGAAAATACTCCAAAAATATTTTCGCTTTCTCCGCGAAATCACCAGCCTCTTTTTGAAAATTAACTTTCTCCGTCATAAATTTATTTCAGCACTTGGCGTGAGAAACTAAACTAATATAATTCTGAGTTAAGCCTCTTCCACTCACAAAGCAATTGTAGACATTCTTCGCGCATAAAACCGCTTTTGATTTTTACTTTTGATTTCCCGCTCTTTTTCATGAAATCAGCGCGAACTAAAAGTTCGTTAAAACCCAGCTTTGCGACGTCAGGAATACCAGTGCCAAAAATCACTTCGTCCATCTGCGCCCAGTGAATAGCCGAAAAACACATCGGGCATGGTTCGGTGGTCGAATAGATAACACACCCCGACAAATTCCATCTCCCCAACTTTTTCGAAGCCTTACGGATAGCATTTATCTCGGCGTGACAAGTCGGGTCTTTGGTTTTTAAAACCGTGTTGCGCGCCGATGCGACAATCTTTCCATCGCGCACTACACAAGCGCCAAATGGCCCGCCATCGCCCTTTTTGATTCCACGCAATCCATCTTCGATTGCCAAGCGCATAAACTTTTTGTCGCCGCCGCGTTTTTCTTTTTTAAAATCGTGTTTTGCTGTCATGTAATTAAATTTCACTTATACAATCTTTTTTGTCCATGAAATAAACGAATCCCAAAAGAAAATTCCGCCCAAAACGCCAGGAATAGACCCAAGAGCGTCGTAAAAAATATCAAATTTCGTATCAGTGCTTATGTCCAAACCGTAAACACCAGAAATGTGAGTCTTCAAAACAATATCCGCCACATATTCGTAAACTTCCCAACCCACGCTGCAAAGGATAATAAACCCGAATGCCACGCTAATGGCGTAAATCTTACGAATCCCCCATCGCTCATTTAGGATAATTGAAATAATAATGGTAGCTGTAAAAGGAATAAGAAAATGCAACACTTTATCAAACTCAAACCCGACCTTATAAAGTTTATAAAGTCCGAGGTCGCCAAACGCGTTACTAATGAAGGCAAAAGCGATTATGAATTGAAATAAGTCTGTGGCCTGATTTTTCCTAACCGCGTCGGTTTCATTCTCCGAAACTCGAAATAGGCGTGGAAAAAAAACGATTAAACCAGCATAGACCAAACACACAAGGCCCATATACCGGACATCGTAAAAAGAAGGAAACCAAGCTACGGGAAAAACAAGCAAAATAATGCCGGCGCAAAGAGATATTACAATAGAGAGCTCAACAAAAGTATTCATCTTTAATAGAAGTCGCATTGCGCGCAGACCATACGCTAGACTACGCCACTAAAGACATTTTCCAATTCGCGACAATCAAACTCAAGCGCGTTGATTTAAATTAATTCCCGCAACTGGCATTACCATCAGAGCCCGTTCCGGCGCCAAAACCGGGTGACGGCGCGTCGCTGGAAAGCTTTTGGTCGCATTCGCTCGGCGGCATAGCGAAACCGAAGCAAATCGCGGTAAGCATGCTTTGAGGATCTCGTTCGGAAGAAACCGTTGTCCCGTTAATAACCAATGCTGGCGAACCCTGAACGCCATATTTAACATTGTCATCTTTGAAAATATCGAATGGCGGATATTGGCCACCAACCCATGAATTTTGGTCTTTGAGCTTTTCCTTGATTTTGAATTGAGCATCAGTGGCCGCGATACAACTGCCTAACGCCTCACCGTCGATTTTCACACTCTTCAAGCAAACCGCCGAATCTCCTTGGCCGACAAAACATTTTAAATAACCGTTAAGCTTGACCGCTCCCTGTTGTTCAATACAATACTGTCTCACATTCTCATCGATTTCCTTCTCGCCGTGCATCGCGTAATCAACGAATTTCAGATTGAACTTAATTTTAGAACCGAGCAAGTCAACGACGGGCAAAATCCCCTTTTCCGCCTGCAAACCATACGGGCAGTAACTCATCACGAACAAATCAACTTCCGGAACATCCGCCGTGCCGACGGTCTGATTCTCCTGCTCCGCAGCCTGATCCTGCGTTACGTCGCCATCCATATTTAAAACCTGAGGAAAGAAATTTTTCCCATCCTTGCTGACATAAGAGGTAATCTCCTGGTCACCAACGCCGACAGTAATTTTATACAAACCGCTCTCTTCGACCATATCTTTGATTGACACCTGCATCCCCGGCGTGACTAAATTATCTTCAATAAACTTTTCCGCTTTTACTTTAACCACTTCTTTGTCCTGCAATCTGTTTTTCGCAAAAACAGAAAAATAACCATAGACACCAAAGCCAGCCGCCGCCAGCACAACAAAGGCTGGAAAAATAAACTTAAAATATTTTTGATATTTACTCATATAAGGCGTATTCATAAATTATATTTTGGCCCCTCCGTCCTCGTTTATTATTTATTATTCTTCTTTATTCTCAATAATTTTCTGCAATTTATCCGGACTGATTCTGTATAACGGGCTAATTGATCCCGCGGTAACATCGAGATTGTCAACCACATAAAGTCCCTTGTCTTTCAGATAATCTACAATCATTACCCGCCTACCTTCGACAGTAAGCATAACGCTCCCTTTTTCATATTCGGCATCCTTTCCGGCATATTCGGTCAGGACGCCGGTATCCCCCTTTGGCATTTCTCTTAACATAATTGTGTATCGCTTTTTAATATTAGCCGGTTTCGACTTAACGGTCAGCCGCTACAAAATATCATAAATCTTTCTCGGTTATTTTTCCAGCCCCAATGCCCGTTTTAAATTATTTTTTTCTTCGTTTAATTTCGGCGGCACACACGCTCTCTTCGCTACTGCCGAAATGATGGGCAATTTCATGCCAAACCGTGTTTTTAACAATTTGCCTCATTTCTTCGTCAGATTCGGCATAACTTACGATCGGTTTTTTAAATATGGTTATCTTGTCAGGCAAAACCATACCGTAATTCGGCCCCCTTTTATTTTGCGGCACTCCTTCATATAACCCCAACAAAAAATCGTCTTTTCTTAATTTGAGTTCCCGCTTTTGCTCGGCCGTCGGCTCATTCTCAATCACAATAGCCACATTCTCCAGCATTGCCAGAAACTTCTCGGGAACCAGCCCGATCCCCTCTTTCACAAGCTTTTCGAAATAAGAACCCGCACGCTTCGCCCGCGGAACCTTGTTTCCTTGCTTCGCTCGGAAATTAGAACCCGCACGCTTCGCCCGCGGAACCTTGTTTCCTTG
>PFOG01000029.1 GCA_002792395.1 Candidatus Portnoybacteria bacterium CG_4_10_14_0_2_um_filter_44_20
ACAATTGTTGGGAAAAATTAAAGGAGCGGATGCGGTCTTGGCCTTACTAACAGACAAAATTAACGCGGAATTTTTTGACGCGGCTGGGCCGCAATTGAAAATAGTGGCTAATTATGCGGTTGGTTATGATAATATTGATTTGCCCGAGGCCAAGAAAAGGGGGATTATTGTAACCAATACCCCGGACGTTTTGACCGAGAGTGTTGCCGAACACGCCATTGCTTTGATGTTCGCCCTTGCCCATCGTATTGTTGAATCGGATCAATTTATGCGAGATGGCAAATATGCCGGCTGGGCGCCAATGCTTTTTTTGGGAAACGATATGGCCGGAAAAACAGTGGGGCTGGTTGGTTTGGGAAGAATCGGCTCAACAGTGGCCAAGCGGTTAAAGCAGGGCTTTGATATGAAAATTATGTATTTCGACGTTCATCGCAACGAAGACCTTGAAAAAGAATATGGGTTGGTGTATGCTGATTTGGAGACCGTCTTAAGAAAGGCGGATTTTGTTTCAATCCATGTTCCGCTTTTGCCGGCGACAAGACATTTGATAGGAGAAGCGCAATTAAAAATGATGAAGAAAGGGGCTTATTTGATTAACACTTCAAGGGGGCCGATTGTCGACGAAAAAGCTTTGGTTGAGGTTTTAAAGAATGGGGTTATAAGAGGAGCTGGCTTGGATGTTTATGAGGAAGAACCGAAGATGGCGCCAGGCTTGGCGGAGTTGGATAACGTCGTTATCACTCCTCATACCGCTTCGGCAACCGAGGAAACGCGTGGCGCTATGTCGGAATTGGCGGCAAAGAATATTATTGAAGTATTGGAGGGGAGAGAGGCAATCACTCCTATAAATTGACCTAATTAATCTAATTGTTCTAATTATTCTAAACAAATCCCAAGCACTAAGGTCAATACTTAACAATTTTTGGCCATTAAGTTATTTTATGCTTGATTGATTTTTGGGATTTAGTTATTGGTTATTCTTTAGGTCAATTAGAATAATTAGAAATTAGAATAATTGAGGAAACAGGCATGATAATTAAATTACATCGTTCAAAATGCATCGGTTGCGGCAGTTGCGCCGCAGTTTGCCCGGATTTTTTTGAGATTGCCGATGATGGCTTGTCACACATCAAGGGATCTCAAAAAGATTCCGAGGGAAATGACGTCCTGGAGATAAAAGAGGAAAATAAGGGTTGCGCTGCCGAGGCGGCGGAGGTGTGTCCGGTGCAAATAATCTCGATTAACTAATGCTAACGATGCGAAAAGAAATGCGAATAATGCGAAAAGAAGCTAAGATGTTCGCATGTTTCGCATACTGGTTCGCATATTTCGCATTATGGTTGAATTAACCGCTAAAATTAGGGAAAAAATAGGTGGAGGAATTAAGACTTTGCGAAGGCAGGGAATATTGCCGGCGGTTTTGTATGGCCAAGGTAAAAATCTGCCAATTCAGGTAAGCCATCAAGATTTTACGAAAGTTTTAAAGGATGCCGGCGAGAGTACTCTGGTGAAGTTACTGGTCGAGGGTGCTGATGGCCAGACGGAGGAGAAAAACGTTTTGATCCATGACGTGAAGAAAGAGCCGATAAACGACAAGGTTATTCACGCCGATTTTTACGAAGTGTCGATGAGCGAAAAAATTACCGCTACCGTTCCGTTGGTTTTCGTCGGCGAGTCGGTGGCCGTTAAGGCTTTGGGCGGCACATTGATGAAGAGTATAAGCGAGGTGGAAATAAAGGCCTTAGCCAAGGATTTAATGAGGGGGATCGAGGTGAATGTTGGTGTCTTGGCAACATTTGATGATCGTATTAGCATCAAAGACCTAATGGTTCCAGCTGGAGTGGAAATATTAGCTGAGCCAGACGAGGTGATTGCTTTGATCTTGCCGCCGCGTAAAGAAGAAGTTGTCGCGCCGGTTGGCGAAGAAGTAGCCGAGGCGAAAGCAACAGAGGGGGCGCAAGAAGAGGGGGAGTCGGAGAAGGAAGAAAAAGAGTAGGTGCGGATTCTCTTACCTTAAATCAAGAAACTCACAAGACGTCATCCCGAACTTGGTTCGGGATCTCTAAACGGACAACAATAAGATGCTGAAACAAGTGGAAAACAAGTTTTCTGCAAGCAAGCAGCACGACGGTCATATTCGAAATTACTAATCTGTGTCTAAACGGTCTACAATTATCGCATTTTTAGGGGCGGGAGTTGGTTTTGGTATCCTATCTTTTTTTGTTGCGCCTATTCGTTATTCCGAGGCCGAGGGTGTTACTCAGCTTAAAAATGATTTGAATCAGCAATTGGAAGAGGTTCAGCAACAAATCGAGGTGTATCGCGGTCAGATCAAGCAAAGAAGCGCTGACGCAAAGAGCCTGAAGAGGGATATTGCCATTCTGGATGATCAAATCGCTCAAGGCGCCTTGGAGATTAAGCAAATAGAGTTGGCCATAAAGAAATTTGATATTGTTTTAGAGGCGCAAAAACAGGAAATAGCGGAAGTCGACGAACAGCTGGGCCAGGAAAAAGTTCTTTTGTCGGAGTATCTAAGGACAATAAACGATTATGACCAGAAGAGTTTGTCGGAAGTGCTTTTGGAGAATGAAAATTTCTCCGATTTTTTTAATGAGATACAATCTTTGGACGAAATTCAAGATAAGATACGAATTGGATTTCAAAAAATACTGTTTTTGAAAAATAGACTGGAAGAGAAAAAATCCGATCTGGAGCAGGAGAGACAGCAGCAAGATGATCTGCGTGCGCTTCAACAGCTTCAGCAAAGATCACAGCAGGAGCAAAAGGATAAAAAGAAAGATTTGCTGGGGAGAACCAACGGCCAGGAGTCGTTATTTAATGCTTTGATAAAAAGGGCGTATTCGGATAGCGCGTCAATCAAAAGCCAGCTTTATTTGCTTGAGGGCGTTGGTTTGCGAATGACCATTGAAGAAGCCTTGGCTTACGCCGAATATGCCAGCGCGAAAACCGGGGTTCGTCCCGCCTATTTATTGGCGGTTCTGAAGGAGGAATCGTCTTGGGGGACCAATGTTGGCACCGGTTCTTGGCGGACCGATATGAATCAGAGAGATCATCAGGCGTTTCTGGATATTTGTAAAAAATTGAAAGTCGATCCGAATAAAATGCCGGTTTCCCGAAAGCCATCGTATGGCTGGGGTGGCGCAATGGGGCCGGCGCAATTTTTGCCCAGCACTTGGTTGGACCTGGAGCCGAAAATTATCAAATTGACCGGGCATGATCCGCCCAATCCATGGGATATTAATGATGCTTTCATGGCGGCCGGCCTAAAGCTAGGCGGCAACGGCGCTAACCTTGGCGCTCCCGACGCGGAGTGGAAAGCGGCAATGGTTTATTTCGCCGGCGGAAACTGGAACAATCCGCTTTACCGTTTTTATGGCGATAGCGTCATGGATTTGGCCGAAGTCATTCAGGAGCAGGTTAACGCGATAAGGGGGGAATAGCCGACAAAAAGTAATTCCTCCCTTTTCCAAGGGGAGGTTGGGAGGGATTTATAAATGGCATGGAAATATGAAAAACCACAATTAAAGAATATGGCAAGGAGTTTGAGGAGTAATATGACAGATGCCGAAAGAAAATTGTGGTCTGAGTTGAGAGGAAAGAAAATAAACAACCTGCAATTCTACAGACAAAGACCAATAGGTAGATATATTGTTGACTTTTATTGCCCGAAGAAAAACTTGGTTATTGAAATAGACGGCGGCCAGCATTATGAAGACATGGCGATTAAGTTGGACGAGAAAAGAACCAATTATTTAAAAGAAGAATTTAATTTAAGAATTTTAAGATTTACGAATTTAGAGGTGTTAAAAAATATTGAAGGCGTAATAATAAGATTGATTGAAGAAACAAAATAATCCACCCCAACCCTCCTTTGCAAAAGGAGGGAGTTAATTAGAAAATAAAA
>PFOG01000095.1 GCA_002792395.1 Candidatus Portnoybacteria bacterium CG_4_10_14_0_2_um_filter_44_20
AGCGCGCTAAAGAAGAAAGAGCCGAAAAGATTTAAATATCTTGCGGAAGGCGGAGCTTTTTTAAATTTGCAGGGGTTGGAATTAGCTCCGATTGAGGGCATTGATACAGAAAAAACAAATCAGCTGGCAAAGATTGTCCGTGGGTTGGCTTTCTCGGCGATTGACGCGGCAAAATCCGGGCATCCGGGCGGTTCGTCCTCAAAAGTTGAGCAGGTTTTATCGCTTTTGACCAGCGGAGTTTTGGCGTTTGACCCGATGGAGCCGAAGCATCCGGGACGGGACAGGGTTGTCTGGTCCGCCGGGCATTGCACTCCTTTAATTCACGCGATTTTGGTTTTGATTTACGAATCGCTGAACATATCCGGCCACAAAATTGACGAAGAAATGAAAAATAAGCTGGGTGGGCATTTGGCAAGTTGTTTGCCACGTTTCCGCCATTGCGACGGGCCTTCGGGTCATGCGGAGTCGCACAACGCGTTGGTTGATATTTCAACCGGTTCTTCGGGGCACGGATTTTCCGCGGCCTTGGGTTTGGCTTTGTTGCAAAAATCATGTGGATTGCCGCCGAAGGTTTTTGTTTTCGCGGGCGACGCGGAAACAGAAGAAGGGATGAGTTATGAGGCGAGGAATATAATTCATACTTTGGGAATTGATAATGTAATTGTGAGCTTAGACTATAATCATTTTGGCATTGACGGGCCGATTGAAGAGGTTATTTCAACTCCATATCTCAACCATTGGTTCGGCGCCGGCTGGAATGTGATTGAGGTTGACGGACACAATGTTTTAGAGCTTGTTTATGCTTATAGAAAAGCTGAAGATGGATTTGGAAACGGACGCCCCACTGTCGTTATTTGCCACACAATAAAGGGTAGGGACTATGGGAAGACGGAGAACACAAGCGATTCCCACGGCACGCCCGCGCCTCACGAAGAATACGTGGAAATATTAAAGAAGCTTGGATTCGATATCCCCGGGATTAAAGGAGACGTGGCAAAAGATATCGACATTATTTTGTCTCAGTTAAGTAAAGACAAAGTCGATTACTTTTTGGGGCGTCTGGAAATCGGGAAACAAAAAATAGAAACAGAAGAAAACTTAGCCAAGAAAATGAATAAGGAGTTAGCAGGCAGGCCGATGGTTGATTACCATTCAATTAAGCGGCCGGAAGTTTTGCCCGCTGAATTAGTTTTTGAAGAAGGGGGGGCGACGGCAACACGGAAAGCCACCGAAGCGTTCTTTAAGTGGCTAATGAAAGAAACCGCCTTTTTTTATTTGGGGGCGGGGGATTTGATGAAATCAATCTTAACCGGCGCCGCGGAAAATGTTTATGGCGTGATAGATAAAGACAATCCTTATGGCCGGGGAATTCGTTTCGGCATCGCGGAACAAAATATGGCCATGATGTCGACGGCTTTAACACAAGATATTTTGCCCGGCGGGTTTCAGGCAATGAGCGTCTTTTCTTCCTACGGAGTTTTTACTTCCATAATGAGCAATCCGGTCAGAATGGCCCTGATTAACAACGCGGTTAATCCCAAGGCCAAGGGATTCTTTATAATGCTGGCGGCGCATGACGGAATGGAAACGGGCGAAGACGGGCCGACGCATCACGGATTATTCTGGATGTCTTTGTTTAACGCCTATCCGGGCATTAAGGTTTATAAACCAATGGATGCCAACGAAACAATTGAAATGCTTTTTCATGCCATAGAAAAAGGAGAGCCAATTGCTTTGTCGGTTGCCAGACCGAATACGCCAGTTTTCAAGCGAGAGGACAATGGCGATTATGTTGTGCCTCCAGCCAAGGAAGCAATTAACGGCGCTTATGTTTTTAAGCCATTTAGAGAAAACAGCAAGCCAAAAAAGATTTTGGCGATTTGCGGCGGGCAAGTGATGGCTAATGTTTTGGAAATTTTGCCGGAACTGGAAAGGGGTTTGGATATCAAATTAGTGGCGGTGACTTCACCCGAATTATTCGAGGATTTACGCGGAAGCAATCCGGAAAAGGCAAAAGAAATTTTGCCCGACGAAGAAAGGCAATATGTTGTAACCTTGCATAACGGCTGGCCCGGGTTTATGTATCCTTTTATTTTGCCGGCCGGCTACGACAAACGAGCGATCGGCGTTAAAAAATTTCTTAAATCCGGTCCTCGGGCAGAAGTTTATAAATTGGCTGAATTTGACCCCGATGGATTGAAAAAAAAGATTTTAGGGGCGGTAGAATAGAGTTTTATATCATCAGTTTGTCATGCCGGGCTTGACCCGGCATCCAGATTAAAGATGAAACAGAAAAACTATTATGTTTATATTCTGGCAAGCAAAAGAAATGGTACATTATATATTGTGAGCGGGACGCTCACGCAAGCTACGCTTAATAGGCGTTACGTCAGATTTGGAAAAAAGAATTTATCAACATAAAAATAATTTGATAGACGGGTTTACCAAAAAATATAGAATTCATAATCTTGTTTTTTATGAGCAGACAACAGATGCGCATGCCGCCATTAGCAGAGAAAAGAATCTCAAAAATTGGAAAAGAAAGTGGAAGCTGTCATTAATAGAAAAGGCTAATCCTGAATGGAAGGATTTATATCAAGAGCTTTAATAATTCTGGATTCTGGCTGGAGTTTACCCCGTACTGGATTCCCGCTTTCGCGGGAATGACAGATGCGGGGCCAGAATGACAAATAGAAAAAATATGTTCGATGTTGTCACATTCGGTTCGGCGACGAGGGATATATTTGTCAGGAGTAAAGACTTTAAAATCATAGAGAGTCTCGATTTTGTGACCGGCAAGGGGCTGGCTATCAATGCTGGTTCTAAAGTTTATGTCGACGAGTTAATTTTTGCTTCCGGTGGCGGGGGGACGAATACGGCCGCCACATTTACTTCACAGGGTTTGAAAGTCGCTTATGTTGGTTTGGTTGGCAATGATAGTTCCGGCAAGGAGGTTGTTGCTGAATTGAAAAAACTCGGCGTTATTTATGATTTTATCAAAGACACCGATGGGGCTGATACGCCCGTTAGCATAATTTTATCAGCGCCAAAGCGCGAGCGGAGTATTTTGGTTTACGAAGGCGCTTCGCACTTATTAACCAAAGAAGATATTCTTTGGGAAAAAATTAAAAGCGCGAAATGGTTTTACATATCAGGTTTGTCAGGCGAATCATCTAAAGTTTTTCCCGAAATTATTAATTTTGCTAAACCCCAAAGGAAAACCTCCGGTTTCCTACGGGGTAAAGAAAACAATATTAAACTGGCGGTTAATCCCGGGCATGATCAGTTGACTAAAGACCTAAATCTTTTAAAGTCGCTGCTGAACAAAATCGATATTTTAATAGTAAACCAGGAGGAAGCGAGTATTATAACTGGAATTGATTATCAAAACGAAGAAGAATTATTTAAAAAATTAGACGAATTGGTGGATGGTATTGTCGTAATGAGCAAAGGACCTGATGGGGTGGCGGTTTCTGACGGCAAAGTTATTTATCGCGCTGGAATTCCGAATTCAGGCTATGTGGACAGAACTGGTTCGGGTGATGCTTTTGGCTCTGGTTTTGTTTCGGCAATTATGCAAGGAAAGAGTATAGAATTAGCGATCCAATTAGGCACAGCTAACGCTACTTCGGTCGTGCAGAAAATCGGCGCCAAAAATGGTATACTGAAGAAAGGCGAATGGGGGGAATGGGAGAGGGTTGGGGTAACCAAGACACCAATTTAAAATAAGAAGGCTCTAGACTAGCAGATTAGAGCCATAAGAAAATTAGATTGTTGGGGTCGGGGGATAAAGTAGAATAATTTAGAATCATGAACCTTTTTGTCATTCCGCATTTAATGCGGAATCCAGAAAAATGCAATCCAAGACGTATTATGTTTATATTATGGCAAGTAAAAGAAACGGCACTTTATATATTGTGAGCGGGACGCTCACGCAAGCTACGCTTAATAGGCGTAACATCAAATTTGAAAAAAAGAGTGTATGAGCATAAAAGCAATGCAATCGAAGGATTTACGAAAAAATATGGCGTCCACATCCTCGTGTATTATGAGCAGACACCCGATGTAATAAGCGCTATTGAAAGAGAAAAAAGAATTAAGAAATGGAAAAGAAAATGGAAGTTAGAAATAATTGAAAAATTAAATCCCAACTGGAAAGATTTGTATGATTTAATTTAGTCTGGATTCCTGCTTTTCGCCCTTCGGGTGACCACCCGTAGGTGTGGCGCAGGAATGACATACGGGGTGGGAATGACAGATGCGGGGGTACAGGGTCGGAATTATATAAATATGGTTTATTACAAAAACAAGGGATTCACCTTAATCGAATTACTGGTCGTCATTGCTATCATTGGCCTTCTGGCCAGCATTGTTTTGGTTTCTTTGAACAGCGCGCGGGCGAAGGCGAGGGATGTCAAAAGAAAGGTGGCTATCGATAGTGTTATTTTGGCTTTGGCAATGTATTACGATAACCATAATGTTTTTCCGGCTAATTCGTATGCCGGGAGCCGTGGAACCGCGCTTAGTGGTTCCGACCTTATTTCTACGGCTCTTATCTCTGAAAAATTAATTTCCCGGATGCCAGTCGTTCCCTCCAATTCGGGGACATGTGGTGTCGCCTATTATTCCGGAACCTGGGATAGCGCGTAGAATGTTGCGATTTTAACAAAATTAGAAAAGCCCGATCCAAATTGTACTCCATGGGGCACTTGGTATCAAACAGATTCTTATTGCAACGGTTATTATATTAAGGTTCTTCCCTAAAGATACAAAAATAAATTTTATTCTTCGAGCGAAACGAACGGAGTGAGTGGAGTCGAGAAGTAGTTTGCCCTGAGCTTGTCGAAGGGTTCTCGATTTGTCGCTACGCTCTTCACTCGAACAATAGTTAAATTAATTATGTCTAACAACATCGCCATTTCTAAAATTGCCAAGCTTTTGCGGATGCCCGATGAAAGCCGCTTGGTTGATTTATTTGAAAAAATGGGAAAAATTACGGGCAAGAAGAATGTGGCGGAAAAAATATACGAGGAAAATCAAAGTATAGTCGGGCAAAGATTGAGAGAATTGGGAATCGGCGAAGATAAGGCTGATTCGCAATATGTGGAAA
>PFOG01000089.1 GCA_002792395.1 Candidatus Portnoybacteria bacterium CG_4_10_14_0_2_um_filter_44_20
GAACTACGCTGGCAAATTTGGGAGGGCAAGTTGAGCTATGGGAGCAAAGGTGGGAGGGCGAGCGTGAGCGTCCCGCTCACAATACCAATATTCGAAAATAAAATCAAATTCTACGCATCTTGAAAAATATCAAAATTTCTGTTACAAATTCATTAAAGACTATTAACACAGAGGCACTTGTTGATAAGGCGGTTAATGAACGCCTAATCAGCATCGGCCTACTTCTGCGTCCATGATTAATTACAATGAGCTTAAGCCGGGAACTATTTTTATTTTAGACGGCAATCCTTATGTTGTTTTAGATTATAGTTTTCTGCGCATGCAGCAGAGAAAACCGGTTGCCCAAACCAAGATTAAAAATCTCATCACCGGGAAAATTATCGACCGAACCTTTTATTCAAGCGATTCGTTCGAAGAGGCAGACATCCAAAAAGAAAAAGTTAAATTCATCTACGCCCATCGCGACAAATTTGTTTTCTGTTATGAAAACAATCCCCAGAAACGCTTCGAGCTTTCAGACGAACAAATCGGCGATAATGCCAAATTTCTGAAACCGGATACTACGATCGAGGCGATGATCTTTGACGGAAAAATTTTTAACATCGTCCTTCCGATAAAAATGGATTTCAAAGTAATAGAGGCACCGCCGGCCATCAAAGGCAACACCGCTTCGGGTGGAAACAAGGTCGCGACTATCGAAACCGGCGCGAAAATAAATGTTCCGCTGTTCATAGAAACCGAGGACATCATCAGAGTCAACACCCAAACCGGCGAATATGGCGAGCGAATAGAAAAGGCGAGATAATAGAAGAAATAAAGTATTCTACCAGAAGAAGCCCAGCGATGGGCTTCTTGTTTTATCAATGTTGAAACTATGATTCGGTGGCAAAATGAATATATTGTATCCCAGATTTAGTCAAACAGTCGTAAACCCAAAACTACTTTAGTAAATCAAGCAACTTCTGACGTTCAAAATCTTTGTCTAACAAAAACGAGGCGATACTCTCGACTATTTCTCGTTTAATCTCTTTATGCCTTGGAATAGTCGTTTTCTTTCCGTTATGAACACACTTAGCAAGGTCGTGTTTTGCTCCATTTTCAATAGAAAGCCCCAATTTTTTTAGAGCTTTCACAATCTTTTTTCTTTTACTCGGAAAGCAAAATTCGCTCATTATGTTCTTTGTAAAACAAGGGGATTCTTAAGATATTTTTCTGGTATTTTTATATCTAACTGTTTGCGCAATTCTTCGGGTGGAATGAAAGTCGGCATATACGGCCGGTAATGACTCGGTATTTCCCAATAAGTATAAATGGCATCGTTAACCATCTCAAAAATCTCCTCACCGCTTTCTGCTTGAGTTATACACCCGGGCAAATCATTCACATACACAATATAGCCACCATCTTTAGAGGGTTTTATCGAAACCTCAATTTTATCCGGGCATCGCCATTTATAGGCAACCAAAGACTGCGGTATCACCTCATCTTTTTTAAAAAGGTTAAACATAAGCGTGTGCCTATATATTAACAATAAATTTTTATATTATCAAATACCTCGAAAACTACTCATCCACTACTCACTATTTGCTTGGATAAAATAAGGAGGGTCGTTCGGCACAAAGAATATCTTTAAATCTGCCGCCGCCCTGCAAGCAATTTTCCCTATCCCACATAAAATAATCTCGATTTATTTTTAACCCAAAAATATTAAGTATCAACCAAAATATCAAAAGCAGTATTAAGATAATTCCCAAAATACCATAAGTAATCTTGAACCAATTTTCTTTAAGGAAGTTTTTCATTTTTTAGATCTTGTATGGAACGATAAATTCTTCGAAATCGGCTCGCATATCCTCTTTGGTTTTTCTATTAAATAAGACATTTAATATTAGAATTATAGATCCTAAAATATGCCCGAGATTAAATGCGGCACTATTGGATAAGTAGTTAAAACCAGATTCCCAAAAATAGGCCAACAAAAAGAAAGCTAATATAAAGAAAGCAGTCCAGAATGCAGGGGCTACCAAATACGCCGCTATCGCCTTAAATTTGTATTTTTTTCGCACGAATCCCAAAAAGGCCATTGGGACTCCATAAAAAAGTGGCAATACTAACATAGAGGTATACCAAATACCCAACAGAATGCCAACTGGAAATAGAATTACAAAAGATAGTATTTGCATATAATCTATAATTTTCAAATTAATGGCATGGTAAGTTGCAAGAGATAATAGATATAAAGCTCCCTGCCAATAATGGCTTACTCCTCTTTTTCTTTCTTCTCATCCTTCTCGTCTCCAAACAAAACGCCCCTTAAGGTTTTTCTTAATTCACTCAAGTCGACTTCGGCGTTGGCTTTTTTTGACCCGCCTGCATCGCTATGCCAGCCCGCATCGCTACGCAAAGCGTTGCTGGCGGGCGAAGCATTGCGGGCAGAATTATTTTTTGTAGCTTCGCCTAAAGAAATTGTTCTCGTTTCCTCCTTGGTGGCCAGTTCTCCATCGGAAATCTTATTTGTAGCGGGCCCGCCCGCATCGCTACGCGAAGTATGGCGGGTAAACCGATCCACTCTCTCGGGCCGTCTTTCCGGCCGTCGAGGCGTTTCTGGTGGCCGTCTTTCGATCGGCTGACGCTCCATTCTTGGTCTCTGCTCCGCCATCGGTTGACGTTCGACTGGTTGGCGAAATACTTGACGCTGCAGCGGCGCCTCCGACACCGGTGTTCGGACAAAACCACCGCCCACACCCGACGCGCCTCCGGCAAAGCCTTGACGAACAGACCCAGATGGCGGACTAGCGGCACGAATTTTTTGCAGACACTCCGGACAATAAATCGGCCTCTTGCCGTCGGGTAGGAATTTTACCTGCGTTTTTTTACCGCACTGCCAACAAACATCTTCATATAATTGCACAACTTCGAGACGCGCTCTTTTGTCGCCTTCTTTCTCTTTATACGCCGTTTCTCCCGCCGTCACCCCGCTCCACTTGGCAATTTTTTGTTCGACATTAACTCGCTTAGTCGCGTACCGCTCCTGAGAAACTCCGATAATTTTTTCTTTATGGCTTTTCTCGACTTTGGGAAGCGGCGGCAATGTGTTGGCGGAAAATGGCTTAGAAGCCATACCGTCAATCATTAACTTTAAATAAACCTGCGCGAAACCCAGGTTGATTAAATCATTCATCATGAATTCCGGCTCAAACTCTTTCTCCAGGAATTCGGCGTCTGCCGCGCCCACCCGGAAAGTAATCATTGTCCCGACGTTTCCAAAAATTGCTTCTTTGACCACCGTACTCTCGGACGTTACAAGCTGGTCGATATATTGATGAGTCAAAATCAAATCCAAATGATATTTTCTGGCTTCAGAAAGAATATTGGCAAAACTCTCGGTAACAAAATTTTGGAATTCATCGACATAGAGATAAAAATCTTTTCGCTCATCCTCGGGCATATTAACGCGCGCCATGGCCGCCAATTGCAGTTTGGTGATACAAAGAGCGCCCAAAAGTTTGCTGGCGTCCTCGCCGATTTTTCCTTTCGACAAATTCACGATCAAAATCTTCTGGCCGTTCATAATATTTTGAAAATCCAAAGAAGACTTTGTCTGGCCGATGATATTTCTGATCAAAGGCGAAGAAATAAATTGGCCGACTTTGTTTTGAATAGGCGCCACCGCTTCCTCGCGGAATCTTTCCGGATATTTGGCAAATTCGTTGACCCAAAAAGATTTCACGGCCGGGTCCGCCAATCGATCCACAACTTTTTTTCGATAATCCTTATCGGCCAACATCCTGTTGATACCCAATAAAGTTGTGCCCGGATACTCCAATAAAGCTAAGATGGTGTTGTGCAAAATGTATTCCATCCGGGCACTCCAAACATCGGGCCAAATCTTCTTAAAAACCCCCATCAATCCCGAGGCGACTAAGTGACGATATTCGGGCGACACTTTTTCTATGGCGTTAAAGGCAATCGGGTAGTCGAGGTCGGCCGGATTGAAATAAATTACGTCGTTGACGCGATTTGAGGGAACGAAATCCAACATTTTTTCCGCAAACTCGCCATGCGGATCAACCACCGCCAAACCATGGCCACGCTGGATATCCTGAATAGCCATGTTTTCCAACAGCGTTGTTTTACCGGTTCCGGTTTTGCCGACAACGTAAACATGCCGGCTTCGGTCAGCCGTTTTAATTCCAAACTTGCGGTTCTGGTTGCGAAAATTAGTTTCGCCAATGACTGTTATATCTTCCATAAAAGTAAAATATAAAAATGAAAAAGTAAAAACGACAACTAAAAAAGAAAAACTACCTCCTACCTTTAGCGGTTAAAATACTTGCACCCAAGATATTGGATATTTCTAATAACTCTTTTAAAAAGTCTTCGATTTTCTTTTGGTCGCCTCGGTTTGTGTCACGCAGAACCGCCAACCAAACCTTTGACTCATTCGCCGACTTCAACGCATAATGCAAAAAATTAATAAAGTCTTTCTTTGAAGAGGACGCTTGAGCCTCGATATAGTTTGCCAATACGCTACTGGCACTTCGAAACAGTTGATCTATTATTCTCTGTGAAATGGTATCTTTGGGTACCGAGTCAAGAAATTTAATCAAATCGATCAACCATCGATACATCCTCTTTTTGAACTCGGTTTTGAATTTTTCCTTGTCGCTTTGCATTTTTCAATTTTCCTTTTTAATTTAAACAATGGGCAGTCCGGACGGCGGGCCGCTCTTTTTTGCGTCTACCACCGGCAACATTGGCGCCTCAACGCCGATATTCGGGAAGTGCCAGAGGCTTGCTAGCTCTTCAACGTTTAAAATTATTCCTTTCCCCCAAAATGGCCTCTGCTGACACAAAATAAGCATAATCTTTTTCTTAAACAAAGCCCTTTCCGCCGCGAAAAAGTAATTCGCTTTGGTAGTATACTGTTTATTGGGCTTCAAAGAATTAAGATGAACAGTGGCGAATTGATTAAAAAATCCCATGACCATTGCCACATTGGGCTTCGCGAAAACGTCTTTTCTGGCCAGATAAACAAATTGAATTCTTGCCTCAAAAGCTTTTTTTGTCATCTTACGCTCTATCATTTCTATCGCATCCCTTTCACCCGGTGACAAAAATTGTATATTGCTCAGCGGCTTTTTTTCTTCTCTCTTATTGGGAGCAACCTCGGCGATTTTGCCGGTTGCTAATTCGGTTAGAGCAGTCCGGGTAATCCTAGCCCAGCTTGAGATCTCTTCGGCGAAAAGATTGCTTTTTTGAGGAGCAGGACGACCCATCAACTTTCCCACGAGTTCATTACCTTTGTTTTCCCAGCTGTCATCAACCGGCCTAATCACAAACTGAAGCCAAATTTGCTCTCCGTCTCTCAATTTTGCTATCGCCTCCATTAAATGAGCCATCGGATCTATCATCGGCTGCTTGGGCGCAAGCTCAACAAAATCTTCATAGGTTTTGATCGGATACGGATCGGGCTTGGCAAATTGCATAACCGTACCCCACAAATCCCAATCTTTCCCCAATACGCCGGATGGCAAATTGCGCACATAATCTTCTGTCTCCTGGATTTCCGCTTTCGGATACTGAGCGTAAATCTTGGCCTCGATGAGATTCTTAAAAAGCTCCGGGACCCGAACTAAAAAGTGGATTTGGCCGCCAATTCCGATTACCTCGAAAGACACATATGCCTGAATTACACCCTGAAGATATTTTTCAAGTTTAGTGCTGACTGTCCCGTGAATTGCCCAAAGGGCGACAAAAACCGCTTCGGTAATCTTGGGGCTTTGTTCAATCTCTTTCGGCGGCTTGACCTCTAACAACACCCACTTCAGCGACATCCAGTACTTCCGCTGAATATAATACATCCAGGCGTTGAAAAAAATAATAAATAAAAAAAATGGTAGCCAAAGCCACCAAAAACTCAAAATCGTTAGTCCAAAAATTTTCAGCAAGCCTAATGGATCAGCCACAAATTGTTGGGGAGAAAATCTAATTAAGCCAAAACATACCTGTCATCATCATTCTTGGCAAAAACTTTCTTGTTCTGAAGATTAATCAAAACAGTATTCTCCTTAATCATTCTCTTCTCCAAAACCCTTTCTAAAATCTCTTCCCGGGAAAGAGAACCGGAATTCTTTAATAAACCGGTAATAATATCCGTGACAGTGCCAGCTTCATATCCCCAGTCAGATAAAGCATAAATACCCCGTCCAATAAGTATGAATCTCTCGTCTTTAATTAATTCATTGTGAACCGTCTCCACCTGAGCTGTTTTGTGGTCTAAATTATTGCGATTGATCAAGTCGGTTATCTCGCCAAAATGCAAGGGCTTACTGTACTTCCTTAAAATCAAATAAGCCTTGTCGCGAACTCCTCGCGGAGAAATTTCCGGCCAATAAATCAATCCGTATTCACCAAATTTGTTTGCGTCAACTTCTTTAGCAACATCTAAGTACGTCAAAAGAGCTTTTTCGTCGAGATCATATTCTTTCGCCTTAACTTGTTCATTCAAAATTTTAAAATCGGCAACTCTTGAAGTCTTCTTCAAATATTTAGTCAAATAATCAATAACATTTTTCGCCAAAACAACGGATTTTGTATCCATCGTCCATAAAGAATGCAACACATCATCCTCTTTTTCCCTAATGAAAGGTTCGCCCAGGACCAAAATCAAATAGAGAGCGGCTTGGCATTTAGAAAAATTCGGGCTGGCTTCGCTGTTGACAGACGATTTTCGCCCGGTCGCCACCTCGCAAACGCAAGCCAAATCATCCAATAACTTTTCTTCTCTCTTAAGGCCGCCGTGCTCATCAAGATGCTCTTCGATCATTTCAAAAGCCGGCTTCAACTGCGCGATAACTTGCGGTCCAGAAAGCACCTTGAGACCATTAGACTCAATTTGCCTTACCCTTTCTCTGGTTATGCCATAATTCTGACCAACGCCTTCTAGGGTCTGGCGTTTGCCATCGGCTAACCCAAAACGGCGCATAATCACATCTTTGGTGCGCTCATTGTCTAATTGCCCCTCCAGAATATCTAAAATTGTTTGATGTGGATTGAACATAAAATTCACGAAGCATGAAACATGGAACATGAAACATGGAACACGAACAGTATATCTCTTCTAAAAAAGCTACTAATTCTTGTTATATGTTTTATGTTACCTGTTACATGTTATATGAATTAATATAACACACGCAAATTTTACTGTCAAGGGAATTTCGCCCCTCCTTATTTCTTTTTTCTTCCCCACCTTTCCAAAACAACCAACAAGGGACTGGCAATAAAAATTGATGAATAAGTTCCGAAAGCGACACCAATAATCAGAACTAAGGCAAACAACTTGACAGTAACGCCACCCAAAAAATAAATCGCCAGAAGAGTCAAAAGAACGGTGAAAGAAGTATTTATTGACCGGACTATAGTTTGATTGACACTCGCGTTAACTTTCTCTTCGAAATCTCCGCCAAGACCACGATGCAGATTCTCTCTTATTCTATCGAAAACAACAATAGTATCATGAACCGAAAAGCCTAAAACTGTCAAGAGGGCGGTCACAAAAAGCAAGCCAATCTCCACGCCCCAAAAATGTCCGAGCAAAGAAAAAACTCCGGCGGGAATAATCACGTCGTGAAAAAGAGCTACTAAAGCTGCAGCTCCATATTGCCAAGACGGCACCGGCCGGGAAACTTTTCTAAAAGCCCAAGCGATATAGGTAACAATCATTATTAGGCTCAGGCCAATCGCCCAAATTGCCCTGCTCTTAAGTTCTTCTCCCACCATCGGCCCCACCGATTCAAATCTCTTTTCTTCCGCATCGCCAAGACTGCTCAAAACACTTTGATGAGTCAATTCATCTACATTTTTAAATCTTAAAATAGCCCCTCTCTCTCCTGTCGGCTGAATGTTAATCTCGCCCAAATCTAGGGGTTTTAATTTGTCTTGTATTTCCTGAGAGCTAAACGGCTGATTCCTAAGTTCAACCTCCAGAAGGCTTCCTCCAGTGAAGTCAATTCCAAGCTTCAATCCCCACAAAATCAAACTCGCTAAACTTACCGCAAAAAGAAAGCCGGAAAATATGAAATAAAATTTTCGATGCTTGATGATGTTCATATTAATGATTAGTCGATTGTTTCTCGGTCACGATTCCCGTTACGCCTAGCGGTTACGAAGCTTGAATTAGATGAATTTTAAACTATTTAAGTCTTTACCACCCAACGCCTCACGATACGAGTTTCGTATCCGTAACCGCCTTACGATTAATACTACCGCCACATCCATTCCAATTTTTCAAGTTTTCCGCCCACAAACCACAGCAAGAACGTCCGCGTCACCGTAATTGCCGAAAACATACTAATAAGAATACCGATTGCTAATGTCAGGGCGAAACCCTTGATAACGCTTGTCCCCAACCAAAACAGAATAACACAAGTAATCAAAGAAGAAACATTGGAATCGCGAATAGAAGTCCAAGCCCTTTTAAAACCCTCTTCAACCGCTCTGGCTAAACTTTTGCCAGCCTTCAGCTCTTCTTTAGTTCTTTCAAAAATAAGAATATTGGCGTCCACAGCCATACCGATCGACAAAATAAATCCGGCGATACCGGCTAAAGTCAATGTCACCGGAATCAATTTGAAAATAGCCAAAACAACCAATGCGTAAATCAACAAGGCAACCACCGAAACGACGCCCGGCAAGCGATACCAACCGATCATAAACAGAGCAACGACTAACAAGCCGATCAGTCCGGCTTTTAAGCTTTGCCGCAGCGAGGTTTCACCCAAAGAAGCACCGACAGTTTGCTGATTAATCAGTTTAATTGGCACCGGCAGGGCACCGGCATTCAGACGCTGTACCATGGTTTTGGCTTCAGCAATAGTAAAATTGCCTGTAATTCTCGCCTTGCCGCCAGAAATCGCTTCCTGGACAACCGGCGCTGAGATCGGAGCGCCATCCAAATAAATCGCCAAGCGCTTACCGACATTTCTTCCGGTAATTTGCTCAAACAGAGTCGCTCCGTCGCCATTAAACTCAAGCGATATCCCCGGCTTGCCGGTATTAGAATCAAACTCGACCTGAGATTTTGTAAGATATTTGCCGGTCAATTCTGTCGGCGAACCGAAATAAGGGTCTTCACTCAAAGCCACAGAATCTCCCGCCTTCTGCGCCACTAAGATATTGTTTGTTTGGTCTTCGCTTCTTGCTTCCCGAAAATCTAAGGAAGGAGTTTCGCCAATCATTTCAATGGCCTCATTAACGTCCTTGACGCCCGCCAATTCAACTATTAAACGATAATGATCACCAATTTTTTCCGTTTGCACCACCGGCTCCGTCACCCCGAATAAATTAACCCTCCTTTCAATCACATCCCGCACGCCCCCCATTGCTTCTTCGGGCTTGCCCACCCCGATCTGCGATAAATCTGCCTCATATATAAGATGAGTGCCACCGCGCAGATCAAGACCCAGTTTAAAAGGCAAATTAAAAAACTGCGGGATATTTGGAGTTTGGCGTAAAAATCCGGCCTCGTTCTTTTTCGCGTTCAGCCAATCAGCTGATTTATTCCAGGCTCTCGAATAATCCAAAAAGCCCGCCAGCGCGGCTACAATAAAAATCGCGATGGTAATCTTTTTAACTCTTTTTCGAATATCCATAAAAAACAAAAAATTAACAGCAAGAAAACGAATCTTCGCTTTTTTACTGTTAATTTCTCTGTTGTTTATCTTACAAAAACAAATGAAATCCGTCAACCCCGTAGAATCACGGCAACTCTTCGACGTGTTGATGTTTACCAACTTATTGTCCTGATTGATTATGGCAGATTTTGGCCAAAGATTCGCCATGATTCTACGGGGTCAATCTTGACAAATATTCTTTATTATATTATCTTATCGAAAAGCTCTTGAATAACAAATATTGCGGGAGACAAACGGTGCGTTACGTGGAAATCCCCAACGAAGAAAGACATTGGCAACCACACATAGTTTGTTTTGACAACCATTTGCGCAGTTGCATAAAAGATAATTGCGCTGCTGATATTGGCGAGCGCCTAAACAACTATCGCGCGTTTCTATCTTTTGCCACACTACCCATCATCTGCAGTGGATACCGAGACGATAGATTCACAAACATTTATTGGGACGCGCCGCGCGGAATCGTTTTAGCCTACAAATATTTTGTAAATGATCGCGCGGAATATCGAGGGATAGCCTGCATAGGATTTAACATCAATGAATCAACCGTTCATATCAGACAAATCCAGGGGGCTCGCTACCGCCACGAAGAACTCGCGCCCCTGCGCTGGGAAAAACTGCTGGTTAAGGTAGTTATCGAAATAGCGCAACGGCTGGGATTTAAAATGGTTGAAATCCTACCGGCCAAAAAAAACGAGTGGCTAAATCTAGGCAATGCCTCCCAGCTTAAACTGCGCTACGACGTCACCGCGAAAAGAATTGGCTTCAAATGGAATCCCCAAAAACAGGTTTACGAATATTCTCTATAAAAAATATAGGGGGCAGCCATGAGCGACCCGAAGTCCGCCGAACCGAACGCGTCCAAAGAAACGTCCTTCAAAATTACCGTCTTGTACAACAGAGAGCTGTCAACGGAAGAGTAGCGATTCATGGACCACATAACCCATGAATTGCCGGAGAAGATAATGGAGCGACTTACACCCCCCCGTCTCCGTCGAACTCACCGTGGGCAGACCCCGCTAACTAACCTATGCCCCTCACTATGAGGGGCTTTTAAAATACAAAAGGGCCGCGAAATTGCGGCCTGTTTTGATGTCAAAAACATCTAAAAATTTACTCCACCGTCACGCTTTTGGCAAGATTTCTCGGCTTGTCAACGTCTAAACCTTTTTGAACACCGAAGTAGTACGCTAACAGTTGAAGCGGCACAACGGAAATCATCGGCGTTAACATCTCCAGAGTTTTTGGGATATAAATTACGTCGTCAACTAATTTTTTAATCTCTTTATCCCCGCTTGTGGCAATAGCGATGATTTTCCCGCCACGGGCTTTAATCTCCTGAACGCCGGAAATCGTTTTCTCGTAAACGCTGTCTTTGGTAACGATTGCAATTGAAGGAAAATTCTCGTCAATCAGAGCAATTGAGCCGTGTTTCATTTCGCCAAAAGGATAACCTTCGGCATGCACATAAGCAATCTCTTTAATTTTAAGCGCGCCTTCAAGGGCAATCGGGTAATTATATTTTCGGCCAAGATACAGGAAATTGTTAAAACCGGAATATTTCCGCGCGATTTTTTCTATCTCTTTCGCCTGCTTTAAAATCGTTTTGATATGCCTTTCTATTTCTGCCAGTTCGTTGAGAATTCTTTTCCCCGTCACGCAGGACATTTCCCGCTGACGTCCCAAAAAAACAGTCAACAGAGCCAGAATAGAAAGCTGTGAGGTAAAAGCCTTGGTTGAAGCCACTCCGATCTCCGGCCCGGCGTGATTATAAATGCCAGCATCGGTTTCACGGGCAATAGTCGAACCAACGGCATTAACGATGCCCAGGGCTAACGCGCCTTTATTTTTCGCCTCTTTGACCGCCGCCAAAGTATCTGCCGTTTCGCCGGATTGGGAAACCGCTAAAACAGCGGTCTTGGAATCTAAAATTGGTTTTCGGTAGCGAAATTCCGAACCATATTCAATATCAGCGCGAATCCCGGCATATTCTTCCAGCATATACTTCCCGACCAAACCGGCGTGATATGCCGTGCCGCAGGCGACAATGACCAGTCGGTTTATTTCTCGTAGCCGTTCTCTGACATCATCAAGTCCGCCCAACTTAACGTTGCCATCGGCGGACAAGACACGGCCGCGAATCGCATTTTTAATCGCTTCCGGCTGCTCAAAAATTTCTTTCAGCATGAAATACGCGAAGCCCTGTTTTTCCGCTTTTTCAACGCTCCAATCTATTCGGTCAACGCGTTTATCTATTCTAGTCCTTTCCAAATTGCTTACTTCGTAGCCATCACGGCCAATCACCACCATCTCGCCGTCGTTCAAATAAACGACCCGGTCGGTATAACGGATAATCGCCGCCACGTCAGAGGCAATAATAAATTCATCTTTACCAACGCCCAAAATCAACGGGCTGCCCTTACGAGCGGCAACGATCTTATTTGGCTCCCGTTGGCTCAACACCGCTATGCCATAGGTTCCTGTTGCTTTTAAAAGAGCTTTCCGCACCGCTTCTTCCAGAGAATCTTCCCCATAGTATTCTTCGATCAGATGGGCGATGACTTCCGAATCAGTCTCGGAAGAAAACCGATGTCCGCGCTTTTTCAGGCTTTCTTTCAGTTCTTTGTAATTCTCGATGATCCCGTTGTGAACCAAGAAAATTTCCTGGCGGCAGTCAACATGCGGGTGAGCGTTTTCTTTCGAAGGCTTGCCGTGGGTTGCCCAACGAGTATGAGCGATTCCGGCTGTTCCTAAAAAGTCCCGCTCGCCAACTTGTTTTTCCAATTCCTCCACTCTGCCGACGGCTTTAAGTATTACCACTCCGCCGTCCTCTGCCAGCGCGAAACCGGCGCTATCATAACCCCGATACTCCAGCCTCCTTAACCCATCTATTAGAATGGGGCAAGCCCTATTCTTTCCGATGTATCCGGCTATTCCGCACATAGACCCTCCTCGCTTTTATTACTTTTTTCCAATTTTTCAATGAGCTTCGCCGCTTCTTTCAGATTTTTTACTTCAAAATCACAATGTCTATTTTTTTTATCATTATATCGCCCTTCGCGCCGTTTAACCAGAAAAGTGATAACCCGCGGATATCTTTTTTTTACATCTTCAACCCACTCCGCTCTGTCGTCCATGAAAAAAAATTTTTCGTCTTTTTTTATTTTATCGGCGCCTACAATTTCTTTAACCCCCTCCGACTTAAAGCCGTCTAGAATTATCACTTTTTTAAAATATTTTTGGACCCTGGCGTGTTTTATTTTAATATCCTGATATCCTTTCATGCCATATGAAACAATATATAAATCTTTTTTGTTAAACTTTTTAAAGAAATTTACGGCGTCGGAGAAAAGATACTTATCGGCACCCCGAAGAAATGCGTCTATCGCCCGCCTTACACTTTTTTCATCAATCGGCAATCGTAATTTTATCTCCCCCAGATGCTTTTGGGGATCATAAGGTTTTTTCCCGGAGCGCCCTCTTATTGAAAGTTGGTGATAGCACTCGTCGAAAACATCCTCCGGAATTCCTTGAGCACAAAAAGCCCTTCGGTAATCAGAATTAAATTTACGCGTATTAAAAATGACGTCGTCAAAGTCAAGAATAATCTTCATTCCCATTTGTCATTCCCGCGCCACACCTACGGGTGGTCACCCGAAGGGCGAAAAGCGGGAATCCAGAAAACACATATTGCTACTTGCATGGATTCCTATTTACGCAGAAATGACAATATATTACAAAATCTCCCTTATCAAACTCCTGCCGTCTTCCCATTCAGCGATAGTCATAATTACTCGCGCCAATTTATCGCTGTCGTGGCGGATAAGCGTATGCACATTAACCGACGTGTCTTTTCTCTCGCCTTGAATACTAGACAATAAATCGGCGACAATCACTCTATATCTTCTGCTCCGCTTCCTGTCTTTAAATTCAACCACGGCACCCTTTCCCTCTTGACTCTCGTATCTCTTAATAAAATCCCGGCGTGGTTTTTTGCCATTAAAAACAACGAAATTAATTCTGTCGCAACCGATAAATTTCTCGATCTCTGAAATATAACGCTCGAGACTAAACCCATCCGTCTGTCCTTTTTTGTTGGTCAAATTACAAACATATATAACTTTGGCACGGGACTTTCTAACAGCATCGCTTATTTCTTTAACTAAAAGATTGGGCAGAGTTGAACCGTAATAATCGCCGGGACCGATGATAATCAAATCAGCCTTTTTAATACGCCCTACGGCTCTTCTATTGGCCCCGACTTTTGACTCGAGATAAATATCGGCAACTCCCACCCTTCTCATTTCTTTGCTGTGATCGAGATGGGCTTCTCCCTTAAGCATCCTTCCGTTTTTCAATTTTATAACAAGACGCATTTGGTCTTCCGTGACAGGTATCACTTCTCCTTTTACCTGTAAAATCTTAGCCGCTTCTTCAACGCCATCGACAAAATTTCCCTTTATTTTTTCAAGCGCCGACAACAAAAGATTGCCAAAGCTGTGCCCCTTAAGCCGATTACCGCCAAATCTATAGCTCATTAATTGGCGCATAATATCAGAAGAATTGGACAGGGCAATTAAACACTGTCTGACATCACCGGGCGGCAAAACGCCTAATTCATCGCGCAAAACGCCAGTCGAACCACCATCATCCGCCATAGAAACAATGGCCGATATATTGACCGGATAATTTTTCAGGCCGCTCAAAAGCATAAAACTGCCCGTCCCTCCGCCAATTGTCACAATATTCTTCCTTTTCATACCCTTATCATAGCGTTGTTGCTTGAATTTGTCGAGAAAATTTTAAATACAAATGGCCGCGCGGTTTATCCGTGCGGCCCAAAATCGTTATTTATACATATATCCCAGATGCCAGTGGCGGGGGTGGCGTTCGGTTTCCCACCCGGTTATCAGGTGGCATTCGAGATACACCAGAGGATTAAACATCTCTGGAAAACCGCCGTCGAGCTTCGCGTCAAGCTCAAATCTCCAACCCTCCCAAATCGGGTCCTTTCGACGCCCGTCGCGGCCGTACCCCGACACAGGAACAGCCTATCCGACACGTTGCCGGAAACCCGCCGACCGTTCTTGGCATGAATACCAAGACTCGCTCATTGGACGGCTTTCGGCTGACCTTTTAATCCCGACCATTACTCACTTTGTAACATTAATAATCAAATTAGTCAACAGCGAGCTGCTTTTTCGCGGATAAATTCTTTCAAATCCGTTAATACATCCTCCGGAATCGGGAATGGCTCGCCAAGCGGACTGACGCCAGGGTATCTCCACGCACTGATGATCACAATCTTGTCCTTACTCGTTTGAATTTTTCTTTGATACATTACCCAAACCTCCTCCTTCCGCTTCCGAGAATCGCCTCTCTGCATACAGGCACTTGTCTCAGTTGCGATCCCCCTTTCCACCCGCGCCGAATGACGCACAACCCGCTTTACCCGGCTTTCCGACAAACGATAAAACCGCATTTTTTGTTGCGCATGATTAGTCCACAAAAATTTATCGGCGGTTTTAATAAAATTCAGTTTCACTTTTTAGATACAAATTTATTATTTTTTAGACAAAACCTCCATGGAACCCGCACCCATTCTTGAGCGTAGTCAATGCCGATTCGCTTGGTGGCGATTATTTCAGATTTCTTAACCTTTAGACCGCGGTCTTCTAACCAAATCTTCCCGCTTTTAACCATGTCTTCCCCATAAAAAGATTTGTCAATCTTCAGGTAATTGCAAAGCTTACCGGGGCCGTTGGGCACGACATGGAACCGCCGATAAAGTCTTTTAATGTCATTCCCGCAAAGGCGGGAATCTAGATTTATTTTTTTTCGTCTGGATTCCGCGTCAAGCGCGGAATGACAGAATGTTTTATGGAATTCGCCGACATCTGGCGGATTTCCCACTTTTTCGTTTATCGGCTCCAGCGCGCGAATCAAAACGCATTCCGGCTTACCTTCAAAACTGGTCGAGATATTAAACTGCCAGTACATTCCGTAAACCAGATAAATATAAATATGGCCACCTATCAGATATTCGGCTTTATTGCGAGGGGTAATTTTCCCTTTATAGGCGTGGGAAGCCTTGTCATGAGGCCCAATGTACGCCTCAACCTCCACGATTTCACCAACAATATCGCGACCCCGCCATTTTCTAACAATAAACTTACCCAACAAATCTTTAGCCACAACTAAAGTCGGCCTGGTATAAAAATTGCGCGGCAATTTTTTCCTCCTGGAATAAAATTTACGCGCTAACCTCTTCCTCATGAAGCAATCAACTTAGCGCCTATTCCCGCAATACGACCGCCAGCAAAAACCAAGAAACTAACAAAAATTACCCAGCTCATCAAATTAAAAATCTTGGAAATAAACTCTGCCGGCATCATCTCCTTCAGCTGTTCCCCGATCTGGCCCTGAATTATATTTTTAGCCTGTTCTTGTAGGTCTTGTTCCATAACACCAGGCGCCGGCTGTTGTAACGAGGACGAAACCTCCGCAGACGGCTCTATCCTAAATAAAGCCGGTGCTTCTTTCGCGCCGGTAAAAATATTATAGGAAGAAAAAATTGCCAAAAAAATTATTACCAAACCGGCGAAGAGCAATAACCAGCCGATTGTTTTTCTGGAAAATACGTCGAGGCTGAAATTTGCCATATAAAAATTTCTGTGTTAATTAGTTTTTTTGAAAACCTACTGACTCTTTTCGTCTTTCAACCAAGTGCCAAGATAGATGGTAACGGCTACTACAACGACTGTAATCAAGGCGGCGTAACCGAATTTCGCGAAAAGAGTGTTTTGCGCGAGCGGAAACAGATACTCGATCAAAGATTTAATCGCGTCATTCCAAGCAAGGCCGGCCACCAAACCAAAAGCCGCCGCAATATAGCCAAGAGTCTGCCTTTTGATCTGTTTTTTTATCTCGTCCGGTTCTTTCCTTAAGCCATCCATATTAGTATTACTATTTTTCATAAGAAGTCTCTATTTCAATTATTTTGTTTTTTGAAGCAAGGCCAGCCCTAATCCAAATTCTCGAAGGTGAAATTTTAAAATAATCAGCCAATGCTCCAATGATTGCCTTATTAGCCCGACCCTTAATTGGCGACTCACGAACAGACACCAAATAATCATATTTACCGATTTTCTCAACCCGCTCTTCTTTTGAATTAGGCTTAGCTCTGACAAAAATTTTCAT